>JANORL010000551.1:0-11947 GCA_031415295.1 Polyangiaceae bacterium
CGCGCCTTTAGGCAAACCCGTCGTGCCACCGGTAAATAACAGGCACACGATATCTTCTTCCGAGACCGCGTCATTCGTCACGGCTGGGGCCGGGCGCCCTTCGAGTGTTTGTGCATAAGGTAAACTCGACGTTATGCCTTCGCCGCCAAGATGCATCCAGACTTTGACGTTGGTGCATGCGGGGGCAATTTCGGCAACGCCAGTTCGAAAATCATTGTCAAAAATCATGATTTTCGGGTTCGTCTTGTCAATCATACGCTCGATTTCGCGCGGATGACTGCGCCAATTGAATGGAACGAGAATCGCGCCGAGTTTTCCGCAGGCGAAAAATGCATCGAGAATTTCGACGCAATTCATCGCGAGTATGCCGACGCGATCGCCGCGCCCGATGCCAACTTCGTCGCGGAGATACGCGGCAAGTCGGTTCGCTCGTTGGTTCATGTCGCGGTACGTAAAGCGACCCGCGTCACCTTTGGCTACGTCCACAATCGCGAGCGCTTCCGGGAAGTATCGCTCGCCGCGTTCCATCCAATCGCCGATGTACATGTTGATCCGACGCGGTACGCCGGGGCTATGCGAGCGTCAAGCGCTTCGCGAACAGTCGTTCCCATTCCGTAATGCCTGGATTCAGACAATGCATTTGCTAGGTCTATGGCTACTCGAACGACCGTTGTGATGGTCCCGCCGTTGTCGAATGGATTCGAATCGCCCAGCAAATCTTTGGTACACACCACGTCATGCTTCATTCTGACTGGCTCGCTCGTCGTGCAGCGTTATCAACCAACAAAGTGGCGCTCGTCGATCAGGTGCGAGGTGGAAAAACCATCACGTATCGCCAGTGGAATCGATCCGCGAACCAGACCGCACACACGCTGCATGAACAGCTTGGAGTTTGTCAAGGCGATCGCGTTGCCGTGCTTGCGCTAAACGATGTCGACGTCCTCGATATCTGGTTCGCCTGCGCCAAACTCGGAGCGATCTTCGCGCCGCTCAATTACCGCCTTACGCCACACGAACTCGCACAATACATCCGCACAATCAAGCCGCGGGTTCTCGCGTATAGCAAAGAGTTTGTCCAGGCCGCGTTCGAGCTACATGCAATTGACGATCTACCTGTCGATTCTTTTGTGGCTCTCGACGATTCCGCACGTTCTCGAGGGGACGACTTCTATTTTTCCGATCGCTCGGTGGCTTCCGATGCACAACCGGCAAGTGTCAACATTGGTTGGGACGATCCGTGGGTTCTTTGTGGAACAGGAGGGACAACAGGGGCACCCAAGGCCGCGATGCTCACGTATCGCAGCATGACGGCAAATGCAGTGAACACGGTGTCGAGTTTCGAGCTGCGAGCGGATGACGTGACGTTGTTGAATGCGCCGCTGTTTCACACCGGAGGGCTCAACGTGTTCACGGCGCCGTTGGTACTGGCGGGAGGTACGTCGATCGTTTGTCGTTCGTTCGATCCCGAAGAAACTCTCGCGATGGTGTCGGAGAAGAACGTTTCGATTTTATTTGGTGTACCAACGATGTTCTTGGGTTTGTCGCAGATGACTCGGTTTGCCCAAGGAGCGCTGCGGGGGTTACGCATTTGCATCAGTGGTGGTGCGCCCTGTCCTGAATCGATTTTTTACACATACTGGAACCAGGATGTCGACTTGAAGACTGGGTATGGTTTGACCGAGGCAGGTCCGAACAATTTTTGGCTGCCTACGGAAGACGTACGGCGCAAGGTGGGGAGCGTGGGTTCGCCTTTGTTCTTCGTGGACAAACGAATCGTGAACGGGTCACGTGCCGCTGTTTGTCCGGGGGACGTGGGCGAACTCGAACTGCGCGGTCCACACGTGTTTGGCGGCTATTGGGGCGCGCTGAAAGCAACCGCGGACGTTCTTGTCGACGGCTGGTTACGCACGGGTGATTTGGCGCGGCAAGACGAAGAAGGTCACGTGTACATCGCTGGGCGCAGCAAGGACCTCATTATTTCCGGGGGAGAAAATGTGTATCCGGCCGAAGTTGAAGCGGTGCTGATGGCGCATCCCGATGTGGTGGAAGCGGCGGTCATCGGTGTTGCCCATGCGAAGTGGGGTCAGGTTCCGCGCGCTGTCGTCGTGCTTCGTGGTTCGCCCGAGACAAACTCGAACGAAGCGCTTACCGAAGCGCTGCAGGCGTTCTGTCGTGAACGACTCGCGAAGTACAAGGTGCCCGATTCGTTTAGGTTCGTAACATCGTTGCCCCGGACGGGAGCGGGCAAAGTGGACAAGAAGCGGCTCGAAGGGGAGTTGGGGTAAGGCGAAAGGAGGCTGCCCTGAAAAGGTGCTGCCCTGAAAAGGTGCCAACCACTTTTGAAAAGGTGCTTGAAAAGGTGCCAACCACTTTTGAAAAGGTGCTTGAAAAGGTGCCAACCACTTTTGAAAAGGTGCCAACCACTTTGTGAAAAGGTGCCAACCACTTTTCAGTCGCGGCGTGTCCTCTCGGAACCTTCGCGTCTTGTCGACGAACGCTCGCAGTTGAGGTATGAAGCGGCCCTCCCATGACGTTCCAAGACATCATCCTCACGCTTCAAAAGTTCTGGTCCGACCGTGGTTGTCTGATCGTACAGCCGTACAACTCCGAGGTTGGCGCTGGTACGTACAACCCGGCGACGTTTTTGCGAGCGCTGGGGCCCGAGCCCTGGAACGTGGCGTTTGTCGAACCGTCACGGCGTCCGACCGACGGTCGTTACGGGGAAAACCCGAATCGATTGCAGCAGTTTCACCAATTCCAAGTCATCTTGAAACCGAGTCCGCTCGACATTCAAGATTTGTACCTCGAATCGCTCCGCGCGCTCGGTACGGATCCATTGAAACACGATGTGCGGTTCATTGAAGACGATTGGGAGTCACCGACGCTGGGCGCGTGGGGTCTTGGTTGGCAAGTTTGGCTGGACGGACTCGAGATTTCGCAATTCACGTATTTCCAGCAAGTCGGGGGCATTGATTGCCGTCCCGTGTCGGGCGAATTGACGTACGGTCTCGAACGCATTTCGATGTACTTGCAAGACAAGGACAGCATTTACGACGTCGTGTATTCGAATTCGGGTGGGAACGTCGTTCGTTATGGCGAATTGTACCAACGCGCTGAATGGGAATGGTCCTCGTACAACTTCGAAGAAGCGGACGTCGAGGAACATTTTGCAGCGTTCGACAAATACGAAAGCGAAGCGAAGCGCTTGCTTTTTCGGGGTGTTGACGCGCATGCCAAAGGTGCAAAGCCGGATCCGAAAAAGGCGCTCGTTTTGCCCGCGTATGATTTCGTCGTGAAAGCAGCGCATCGTTTTAATGTGCTCGATGCACGTGGAGCCATTAGCGTGACCGAACGACAACGGTTCATTGGTCGCGTTCGCGGTTTGGCGAAGCTCGTGGCCGAAACTTATTTGGCGCAACGCGAAGCGCTCGGATTTCCGATGTTGCCGCAGCTCGAAAAAATCGCCGCGGAATGACGCATTTAACATAAACGACTTTCCACATCTTCCCACCCCTTCCCATATCGGAGGCCAGCGCATGTTTAGGCTTGAAGGCAAAGTCGCTCTTGTTACGGGCGGTGGATCGGGTCTTGGAGCGGCGTCGGTGCGACGAATGTACGCGGAAGGTGCTTTCGTGTGGATTACCGATCGTGTTGTCGAGGGCGGCGAGGCGCTGGCCAAGGAACTCGGCGAACGAGCGGTGTTTCGGCAGCTCGATGTGACCCAAGAAGCGGCGTGGATCGCTACGATTGATGCGATCGATGCGGCCCATGGAAGAATCGATATTTTGGTGAATAATGCGGGCGTTGGCGTCGTTGCGGACATTGAAACGACCACGATCGAGCAATGGCGATTTGTTCATGCGGTGAACGTCGAAGGCACGTTTTTCGGATGCAAACACGGCATTCGATTGATGAAAAAGACGGGCGGATCAATCATCAACGTTTCAAGTGTGGCGGGGATGGCCGGTGATCCGAATCTAACGGCGTATTGTTCGAGCAAAGGCGCCGTACGCACGTTGACGAAATCAGTGGCGATACATTGCGCGCGAAAACAATATGGAATTCGAGTGAACTCACTGCATCCAGCATTTATCGATACGCCCATGGTGGGGGCCATCGTGGCGTCAGCAAAAGATCAAGAAAAAGCGCGGGCGGGGCTAGCGCGAGCGATTCCGCTGGGACGTATTGGGGAACCGGATGACGTCGCCGCGGCCGTCGCGTATTTGGCTTCGGACGATGCGAAATTCGTGACGGGTTCGGAACTCGTGGTGGATGGCGGACTGCTCGCGCAGTAGAGAAGAGAAAATGGGAGCCGGTTCAGAGGGCGGAGCGGTATGTTGAAGCGCCTCAAGATTCATAAATTTCGGCACGTCGCGCCTGGTACGGATCTCGAGTTTTCGGACCGATTCAACGTACTTCTTGGGAAAAACGGGACTGGCAAGACAACATTGCTGGATCTCATTTCGATGGTGTTGCGGTCGGATTTTTCGACGTTACGAGAGGATGTGTTTGGTTTTGATTTTGAATATGTAATTGAATCTAGAATTTCTAACGTTTTCATCCGTTTCGCCAACGAATCGAAGCGTATCGCTAACAACGCCCGCGTGACCATCGTCCAGCGCTCCGCGTTACCGGGCGACTCCAGTTTGCTTGAAATCGATATCGACGGTAATGTGATGCGTTGGCGCGTTGATGGCCAAGAATGGCAAGGACAAGCGTTGGTTGACGTATTTGACGGTGTATTTGTCAATTCGGTACTGCGTGTTTTTTCTCGATTGGAAGTCGCTCATCGTCCAGTTTATGATATTGCGATCAATCTATTGACTCTCGTTGAGCAAGTTAGGGATGCCTATCGATTTGATGAATCGCTCGACACTTTTGAGTGTATTACCGAAGACGCGGCCGTTCGATCACGGAAGCGTAATCGCGCACCATTCCTCAACCTCGTATGGCGTTTTGATTCGCAAACGCCTGAAGAACGAGTCGGCGCTGTTTCACGCGTATTTTTTCCATATGATTATGAACCGGATCGTCCTGAGCCCGGTCAATCAAGTGTCAAGGTTCATTTCGCCAGGCAGGCGCTTCTGCCCAAAATGACGGAGCTTGCAGATCTACGAAGTTTGTCAATGTCGCTGACAGTGGAGGGCAGTTCGAACACTGAGTGGAAATTTGGACATGCAGAATTCCTTTTCAGTGGTCCAACTGGAAGCACATTTAATCACCACGCGTTGAGTTATGGTCAAAAACGGTTGCTTGCATTTCTATATTATCTTGACCTAAATGACAGATTTGTCGTTGCCGATGAACTCGTCAACGGCATGCACCACGATTGGATCACCGCATGCCTAGAACTCATTGGCAATCGTCAAGCGTTTCTCACGAGCCAAAACCCTCTACTTCTCGATTACCTTCCACTCGAATCCGTGGAGCAAATCCAACGCAGTTTCGTTCAATGTAAGATGCAGAGTTCGGAGTATACGAGTCAGTTGGTCTGGTCGAACCTAAGCGCTGACGACGCGACCCAGCTCCTCGCCGATTACGAAGTCGGTATTCAACAAGTCGGCGAATTGCTTCGCGTGCGGGGACTCTGGTGACATGAACACCACGCGCATCGGCTCCCTTCTCATTCTTACGGAAGATGGCGCCGAAGGCGCTCACGAAACGATCACTGCCGTCGTCAAGCGCATGTTGCAGCTCGTTGTTCCCGAATGCCAAACCCATCGCATTGGTTTCGAACCTAAGGACGAGCAAGCGCAACGCGCCGTTCAAGGAACGGGATGGAAGCAAAAACCTGCGTCGTGCGAATTCCGCGAAACTTTGCGCACCATTGCCACGAGATTAGGTCGCGCTGATGGTTTTGTCTTTTTCCATATCGATGGCGATAAGATTTGGAGCAAGCAAGACACGAGTGAAAACAAGGCGAAATGGAAAACGCACGTAGAAGAGCCCGTGCGTTTGATTCTTGAACGCTTTTCAAATCGACCAGTTGATGTAGAAGCATTGCTCGAGCGGCTCTTTCGGATCATGCCATTCTACAGTATCGAAGCGTGGCTCTATCAAAACACGGACGTAGCTATTCGCATTTGTCGGGACAAATATCAAGGACGCCACATCCATTTGTTTGAGCAATGGCGAAACGATCGGACTGCGCTTGATGAGGTAGACAAGCCCAAGAAGCAGGTTCAGCTCGAGGGCAATCACAATTTGGAGTTTGCCCGTGTGGGCTTTCCCGCCGATTCCGTTCGCGCTGCTGCATGCTCGTACGCGGCGTGTGTCGAGCAACTCATGCAGTGCGAGGAACTGAAAAAGCTCCTCGAGGCGACCAACTCGTGGGGCGGTTCGACGCCGTGACCGAAAAGTTCACTCGTCCGCCATGAAATCGCGTCGCGTACAAATCGCCACCACGGGCAAACCCGTTGCGCGGATCGCTTCCGCTCCACCTTCGAGCCGGTCGACGAGCGCGACGACACCCACGACGCGTGCGCCGACACTCCGGAGTTTGTCCACGGCTTTTAGCGTCGACCCGCCCGTCGTGATCACGTCCTCGAGCATCACCACCGCAATATCTTTTGAGATCGAACGATCTCCTTCGACGAGCTTCTTCGAACCGTGATCCTTGGCGTCTTTGCGCACGTAGAGCGCGTCGAGCGGTCGGCCCTTGACGAAACTCGTGAGCGATACGGCACTCGCAAGCGGACAACCGCCCAGTTCGACTCCCGCGACGGCGTTGCACGTGGGCAAAGCATCGAGCGCGTCGAACATGAGCGATCCGACGAGCACATGACCTTCAGCGGTCAAGATCGTCTGCTTGCAGTCGATGAAGAAATCGCTTTCGCGACCTGAGGCGAGAGTAACTCGTTTGCGTTCAAACGAACGTTCGCGGAGCAGCTCGACGAGCCGCTCCCGATCGGTTTTGCTCACTTGGCTCCGGCTCCCTTTCGGCGAACTTGCGCACGTGCTCCTTTGGGCACGGCGGGAACGACGGGAGGGGGCGGGCCACTACTTTCAGCTTCTACGGCGACGTTTTCCGTGGGTTCGTCCGTTGAAACTTCCGCCGTGACGAGCTCTTCTTCGGGCTCGGCTGGCGGAGGCGCCGCGACGGGCACGGGTGTTGGCGGAGGTGCAGGAAGCGGCGCGGGAATCGGTGCGCGCGCGGCTGCCGGAGGTGCAGGTGCGCGAGGCGCAGGAGCACGTGCCGGAGCGGGTGTTGCGGGTTTGGCGGCGGGCGCGGGGGCTCGTGCAGGTGTTGCAGCTACGCGAGCGGCTGGGGCGGGTGCTGCCGCTTGTCGAGCGGCTGGTGCTGGCGCTGCGGCCGGTGGTGCTGCACCGGGACGACTCTTGGCGACTTGCGCAGGTGCGGCCGCGGCTTGTGGCACACGGGCAGGAAGCGGAGCGCCTGTCGCGACACGACCTCGAATGAGTCCGCCGGGACGAATGCCGATTTGTGGAGCGCCGATGTCACCAACGATGCGGGCGCCTGCTTCGACGATGATGAGTTCGTCCGCTGAAACGTTTCCCGCGACGGCTCCACGAACGATAACGCGACGGGCAGAGACGTCGCTCTTGATGAGCGCCGTTTCAGCGATGACGAGTTCGCCTTTGACGGTGACGTTGCCTTCCACGAAACCGTGGATGTCGAGGTCGCCGTTTGTGCGGACAGAGCCGCGGATCGTCGTGCCGCGGCCGATGGTCGAGGGCGTCGTCATGGGTCACACGTCCATGTCGACGTTGCCCTTGAACGAGGCACCGTCTGCGATGGTGAGTCGTGCAGCTTTGACGTCGCCCACGAGGCGTCCGCCGGCCAAGAGGTCCACGCGGTCAGTTGCACTCGCGTTGCCTGTCATGGTGCCACCGATCGAAAGCGATGCTGCAGCGACGTCTGCTTCGACGACCGCACCGGTTTCAATGGTGACCCCTGCATCAACGTGGAGCTTGCCACGCACCGTGCCGACGACGACCACTTCTTCATCCGAAGTGATCTCACCCTCGATCGTCATGCCATTGCCGATGATCGTACCCGCCACGTTTCACGCTCCTCGCCGCGCGGTCGCGACGTTTGTCTTTACATTACCGAGCACCGGACGAACCATCCAGCAGTTCAGCCGGCAATTCGAAGTCTGCATCGATGCGCCCAGAGAATTCAGCCCCTTCTTCGAGGCTTACTTCGGGACTTCCAAGGTTGCCCAACACTTTCGCGGACGCACGAACGGCAACCCCTCCACGCGACGAAACGTCGCCGGTGAGCGCTCCGCTGATCGTCACGACGGCAGCTTCCACGTTGCCTTGCACTTCGGCACCTTCGTCGATGAGCAACTCGCCGCTGACGTTCACGTCGCCTTCGACCGCGCCTTCGACGCGAAGATCACCGTCGCCGTGGACGCGACCGCGTACGCGTGTGCCGCGCCCAAGCACGGAACCGTTGGTGTCCAAATCGTTTGTCTCCACCGCCGTTGCACCAGGGCCCATGAACCTTTTTCTCCGCGCGCTTAGCGCTTCCGCCGAACCTAGGTTGGTTTTGCAAAAGGCGGGCGCAAGCTACTCCAAGGCGATCGCGTCGGCAACGCTCGTCTGTCGTCTCGAACGAGGAGCGATCCAACTCTCGCGCCAACCCTCGCGATCGGCCGCTAGGTGGGCACCGTTCGCTGGTTCGTGCAAGGATGCGCGCGTGGTCACCGAGGCAGTACCGAGCGATGCTTCCGCCGTAACGCCTTTGCGAGAAATTGCTCGTGGTGTCGCGTGGCTTGTCGGTACGGCAGTGGCGGCTCGTTTTGTCGAAACGCTCGTGGGTCGAAACCCTCTCGGTGCAGCCCTTGCTGGCGCCGTCGTTGTCGACTTGGCGATGACCCGCGCAGGGGTTCGTTGGGACGAACAAGATGATTCGATCTCGAAAGGATCTGCATCACGGACATGGCAAGGCATCGGTATCGGCGTTGCCGTGGCCAGCGTGCTCGTCTTCGTGCCGCTCGTGTTTTGTTTGATCGTTGGAGCTGCAACGATTGGCCCGGGAAGTTTTTCGAGCATGGTTGTGTTCGGTTTGCTTCGTGGTGCAGCCGATGGTGTACGAGACGAACTTTTGTTTCGAGGGTTGCCGCTCTACGTTGCCGTTCGAGCCGGCGTGCGCGCACCGATCGCGATCGGGTATGCGGCACTCGTGGGCGTCAGTCCGCTGTTGCTCGTGGAACGTTTGTCTTGGGAAGCGCTGTTTGTTTCCGCTGCGCAAGGTGTCCTTTTCGCGATGCTTTGGGTACGAACGAAATCCGCTTGGGCGTCGGTGTCTGCTCATGCGGCGTGGTTTTTCTTGGCCGGAGTGGGCTTACGCGGAGCTGTTGTCGAAGTCTCGTGGGCGAGCGGTTTACTCGCCGAAAATGCGCGTATTCGAGGGCTACCGGCGATCGCTTGTATTGTCGTATCGATATTGCTGACGGTTTTCGTTTCGAAGAAACTGGTGAAGGGTTCGGAGGTTCCAGATGGCCATGCTGCATCGTGAATCAATCGTGCGTTCGTCTCTGCGTTTGTCTGTGCGTTCTGCGCTCCTGTTTTCGGCGTTGGCGTATGGACTCTTGGGTTGCAAAGGCAGTTCGCCGCCGCCAGCTCCTGAACCGACGACGGCAGCGCCCGAGGGCAAACCTGCCGCGCCGGCCATGGGCAAACTCGACGAGAAAAACTTCAGCGTCGAGATGAAATCCACCGGACCGTACAAGGCAGGGCAGCCAAGTTTTGTCGAAGTGGTGCTCGAGCCGAAAGGCGAATTTCATTGCAACAAGGAGTATCCGTACAAAATCAAACTCGGTACGGCGCCTATGGGAATTACGTATCCGGCAGCGATTGTGAAAGTCGATGCAATCACGGTAACGCCTGAAAAAGCGGTCATGAAAGTGCCATTTACGCCGGACAAACCTGGCGAGGCGAAGGTGACGGGGAATTTTTTCTTTTCGGTCTGCACGGCGCAACAATGCGTGATCGAAAATCGTGAATTGGCCGTGATGATCAAGGCGGAGTAACCGGTTGCGGCTTGGCTACTTTGACCTTTACGAAACCATTGCTCGTTTCACCACCACCCGTGACGAACACTTTGATGGCGTAATCGCCTTCGATCTCCGGTAGTTTTACCTGAAAAACAGCCTTGCCATTCGATACGGGCTGTTCGTCCCGTGAAACCACTTTGTCCGTGGCCGCGTTGTAGGTTCGGCGCATCGTTTCCCACATTTCTGCTTCCGGCATCCGCTGGAGCGCAAATGCGGACGGGACTGCCGTTCGAATGACGCTGCGTTTTGTTTCGACAGTGAGCGAAGCTTTGCCTGACGGGACATCATTGGCTTCGACCGTGAAGTTGACCGTGCTCCCAGGTAACAACGTGCCTTGCGGCTCGTCGAGAGTGATTTTGGCGCTCGATGGGTATTGCAGGACCGTTGCCGGATCGCCAAAGAGATTGTAAAGCCCGAGGTGTTCTTCCGCGAGTTCCGCGGGGTTGGATTGGAAGAGCAGGGGAGCGAGTGGGAGCTCGCCTTCGAGCATTCGTTTTTTTGCCGTGACGATACCTTCGCCAATGGAGGGCGCGCGTTCCGAGACAAACGTTTGTACAATGGCGTCACCATACAGCGCATTCGGATACGGGTGACTGACGCGGCTCGATGCAAATACGGCAATGGCACCCCCGGGATTGAGCACGAGAACTTCGGCAACCGACTGCATTCGTTCGCGTAGATCAAAAAAACCGTTGCTACACGTGAGTGCCAGGAAAAACGGTTTGCCATCGCCGATACGCAAACGTTCCAAGTCCCAGGTCGAACCGAGCTGATAATAGTTGTAATTGTGATGAACGTCGTCGAAGTGCGTGGGGGCGCCGTGTCCGACATAGCCGGCAATCAAAGCTCCCGCGTCGAGGCGCGAGATGAGTTTTTCTTGCAAGTCGGGAAATGGGTAGGCAAAAGCCGAGCCAATTTTGGGAAAAATGAGGTCGACGTCCCAATCGTAGGGGACTTTTTCGTCGAGCGACCGAGTGACCGTCGTTTCGATCATGAAATCTGCCAATGCACCGAAATTGGCGGGACTCGTGAAAATGGTCATGCTTCGCCGCCACGTGCCTTCGGACTTTGCCGTTTCGTATTGAACGACTTTGCGGGCAAATCCCGCGGCTTCCTCGGGCGTGCGAGCAGGAATGCGTCCTACGGCAAGAGACTTTGGATGGTTTTTTGCCGCGAGACTTGGTTGTCCAGGCGCATCGATATGGGCCTCGGTGTAAGGCAAATCGGTGGCATATTCGGTGCCTGCAATGCGGTACGTGCGGTATCGACGTGCGTTATAATTTCGGAGGCGATCACGAACAAAGGGATCGTCGTCCCAATACTGTATTTTTTGTCGATAAAATGTGGGCAGCAGCGCACGTTCTGGGTCGAATTCGTTGTACCCTGGGGCGTCGCCGACGAGCAGCACGAACCGTAGGCGTGAACCACTGTTCGATGCGATTTTGCGAATGGCGGCAAGAATCGGAGCCGTTGCGTCTTCTTGATTTTCGGTGGCAGGGACAATATCTTCGAGCGCCAAACGCGCGACGCGTAAACCACGTTTTTCACGGTGAGCGAGAAGCGGTTCGACGGCTGAGAGAAGGACGCGCGGGCCAACGGCAATGTAGTCGACTGCGTTTTTTGCCGGCGTAACGTCGGCGTTGGCGCGTGGTGATGGTTTAACAGGCGTAGATACCGTCGTTGGTGCGCAACCCGATGACGAAACGAGTAATGACGCGCCAAACAAGATGAATGCTGTCCCACGCCGACTTCGCATCGACCGACAGTACATCGAAACTCGTAGTAACTCCAGTGATGATTTCATACGTGGCAAACTGGATCATTCTCACCCCAGGGTGGATCTTCTTTTATCCACTTTGGGAACGTCCCAAGTTGCCTAGCTGGACTCTTATGCGTAACCTGGCGGCTGCATTAATTGGCAT
>JANORL010000552.1:0-4363 GCA_031415295.1 Polyangiaceae bacterium
CAATTTCTCGCACCCGACGATTTGCGCGGAGCTGCGCCCGGCGGCGCGCTTCAGCGGCGATGTGTACCTGGTAGCGCGCGCACCGTCCGGCGAGATCTATGTACTGCTCGGCGATTTCACCGGCCACGGACTCGCCGCCGCTATCGGTGCCTTGCCAGTCTCGGAAGTGTTCCGCGCTATGACCGCCAAGGGTTTTGCGCCGCAAATGACGTTCGAGGAATTCGAAAAGTTGACGTGAGGTTTGCGAATCGATCGGAGCCCGAGACGACTCCACTTTCCGGCTCCGTCAACTCGACTTTGCGCACTCCAAGAGCCAGTTTTTTCTGCCAATCGCCTCGCGCCGCGGGGACCTTCTGCGCCCCGTTTCACTCCTGCCGCTTCTTTATCTTTGCTGGCTTTTTCACGGCTTTTTTCACCGGCGTGTCCACGTTTCGCAAGGTCTTTGCCTTTTTCGTCGTCTTTTTCGTCGTCTTTTTCGTGGTTTTTTTGACCCCCGACTCCACGAGCACCTGCTTGCCATCGAACGCAATCACCAGCGTATGAATCGTTTCGACACCCGCGGCGCGCAATTCGGCGGCGTAATCATTTTTCCGCACTTGCCGAAGCCCCTCGTTTAATGCTTGCTCAATCGTCCGTTCTGCTTCTTCCCCGGCCGCTTTTAGTTCCAGCACGACACCCGGTTTGCCGGGGTGTCGCGGCCTGATCATCACGTCAGGACGACCCGTGCCCGATTCTCGATTCGATCGCACTTCGTAATCCGGTTCGAGCATCGCGAGCAGCCCAATCATCAGGCCATGGTAAAACCGTTCCGGTTCGGAACCGCCGACATCGTGATAAGAAAGCACGTACGCACAGAGTGGTTCCAACTGCCTTTGGAGTTTCTTCGCATTGCCTTCGAGCAGCGCCGTGGTCAACGCTTCGATGTTTCCGCCACCCGGATTTAATCCCTTGTCCATCCACGATTGAAACGTCGTCCGATACACATGGTCGACTTCGCTGTTGGGAATGGATAAAAGATAGGTGATAGGAAGCTCCCAAGACTTCGGCGCTTGGTAGACGGCCTTCAAATAGCCTGAAAACACGAGCAGGTTCCACAAGGAACGCGGACTCGTTTCCAGCTCCGAAAAAACGACGTTCTCGTCGACCTTCTTTTGAATGCTTCCACCTTCGAGCAACGTTTGGATGTCCTTCTCCACGGCGAACGCATGCCGCTGAAGCAGGTGTTTGATGAGCGCATTGTCGCTGGTGTTGACCCAATAATTGAGAAATTGGTGGTCTCCACGAGACAAAAACTCGAGAATGGACCACGGATTGTAGATCGCCACCCCGCCAAAGTCGTATCCATTGTAGAACGAGCGCAGCGGATCCATCGCTTCGGCAATGCCACCTTTTTGCAGCAGTGCGAGCACCTCAGGTTCGGTAAATCCAAAACACGTATTAAATTCGGAAGCGAGCAGCGAGAAAACGCCCAGGTTGTTGAGTCCCGAAAAAATGCTTTCTCGAGCGACGCGCAAAATGCCCGTCATGACGGCGCGTTCCAGGTACTGGTTGTCCTTTAATCCCGCTTCGTAGAAGGACCAACAGAAGCTGGCTACTTGATCGTAATAACCATTGGCGTAACCGGCGTGAATGGGTGCATCGTATTCGTCGATCAGCACGATGGGACGTTTGCCGTGAACCTGATGCAAGAGTTCCGTGAGGGTCAGCAGAGCGTTTTCGCACGCCACCTTGTCGGCTGTACCGTCCAGGATGGCCTGGAACTTGGCTGCATCCGTTAGATCGAGCTTTCCTTCGAGACTTTGACGGTGCGGCTTGTACATTTGCTCGAGAATGAGCTTGATTTTGCCAAAACATGCATCCCATGTGTTGGCCTTGGTGCCCTTGAAACTGATGAAAATGACCGGATATTGTTGAAAGTGGGCGCGGTATTGTTCCCCGGCGCGGGCCACGTGCAAGTCTTCGAAGAGATGCCACAAGTTTTCGTCGCGTTTCTCGAAGAACCAGCGCAGCATCGTCAGGTTGATGGTCTTGCCAAACCTACGCGGTCGCGGGAGCAGGAGGACCGTTATCCCATCGCGATCGAGAAATTCAGTAATCAGGTGGGACTTGTCGACGAACTCGAAGTCTCCTTCACGGAGACGGCGAAAGTCGGAGATGCCGGTGGGAATACGTAGAGTCATGGTGCGCTCGCGGGCGAGGATGCCAGCGATGTTGGCGGAGGTCAAGAAAAACGTGTCGCGTCCGCAAGGGGTTCGTCCTATGCGCACGCAATCGATGGAGCAGAGCTTTTGCCTAGGTCTGAAGGTTTTTTCAAACGCAGCGAGCACCTTCCGAAGACGTCAGATCGCTGCTCTGCACCGACTTGGCGATTACCGAAGACGGAAGGTGCCCTGGGGTATGAGCGCAAGCGGTTGACGTCTCGGTGAAGTGCATTCAGCGCACAAGAATGCCAATTCACAGAGACGGACGATGGGCCATGCCTTGCGGATTGGGCACCTTCCAGCATCGGTAGATGGCCTGCACCGACCCCAGAGGCGACCTGCGGCCTTGGAAACATGGCCGATCGGTGGGGACGACGCGGTGCCTCCCGTACTGACGCAAGTTGTTTGCATTTGTCTCGGAGATGAACCGGGGTCCCATCGTTCGCACGTCATCCCAAACCGAATGCAAATTCGTGCCGGACTTCCCGATAGCCACACGCGACCTCAACACCCCACAATTCGAATGGTTTTCCCTTCGTGCTGCACGTCGCGCACAAAGATCTTCCGGTCCCACCGCAGCTTACGTTTATCGAAAAGCACCAGCCACCCTTCCCCAAGACCCGCTTGGTCCAGGTAACGCACCATTTGTTTCAAGGCGATCGTTTCGGTCTTCGGTCCACGCCGTATTTTTAATTCGATCAGGTGCCGATCGTTTTTCCAGAAGACCAACAAATCCAATGACCCGCGACCAAGACCATATTCACGTTCAATGCGCCCACCACCATTGACGATTCGTTGCAAAAAGGCCATCAGCATCAAATGCGGACCCGCTTCTCGATACAAAAACCCTTCCGCCGCAAGATGCCCGTCCTCGCGCCAGAATTCCTGCCAGTCCACCATCAGTTTGCCCATATCGAGCGACCCGTCTTTCCGGACATACCACGCAGATTCGTTGTTGATTTGTGTTTGCTGCGCGAACGACAACACCCTTGGGATAACCTCGCGATAGACGGGATTGGCAATTTCGTATCGTCCACGAAACAACCGCAACAGCCCCAAACCCACGACATACGAAAAGTCGTCGTCGAGCACGTCATCGCCTGTTTTATTACCTGCCAGCATGGGTTCGATGATCTTGCGCACGCGAGGCTCCCGCAAACGAGCCATCAAGGAATCAATATGCGTGCGCCGATCTAGAATAATCGTTTCTTTCGCCGCGTCCACATGCGCCGCCGTAATGGCAATGTGGCGATCCTCGACGTCCATATCAACGATTTGGTTCGCCATGGCATTCGTGAGCCACGGATGACCGCAACCCAATTCGACGATTCTCGCCACCGCTTCCGGCTCAAATCGTTGACCCGTCGCTGTCGTATGTTGCGTCAGCAGCTCTTCGACCTCGGCCGGCGTAAATGGCACCAGCGTCGTGGACTCGGCGGTAACGTTGAATGGGGAACTCGTGCCGAGCCAAAGCACCGTCGAACGTTCCTCTTGCGCCAATGCATAATCACGCACCTGGCGCTGCCCAACAAGCATGACGCTCGATGGGAACGGCCTCTCACTTCGCTCGAGGTACCCTGCCCGAAGTTGCGACAAGAAGGAGACCATGGCTGCCCCGACGAGCCCATCGGATTCGTCGAACATGACCACCAGCGGGCGTGAGTCGAGCGCTGCTAACCTGCTCAAATATGTGTACAACGCCGTATCCGGTACACGTAACATGGTCTCGACATCCGCTTGTGTGAGGCGGGGATGGTCGGGAAGCTGGACCTCGAGCGTCTTCTGCAGCATCTGAAGGATGATCGTCATGACGACCGCGGTATCGGGCTTCTCTTGAGCCATTTGGATGTCGACCGAGAGCGCTCGCTGCTTTCCCATCGCGTTCAAATACGTTCTGAGCCACATCAGCGACGTCGTTTTGCCCGTTTGCCTTCCCGCCGTTAGCGTGAAGAATTTGCGGCTGTCGATGAGCTTGAGCAAACGCCCGAGCCGTCGCTCGGGCGGGATCATGTAGTGTTCCGCAGGAATACATGGGCCGGTGGTGTTGAACGACAGAATCATGCGGCCGACTCTACCGCAAACCGTGCGGCATGCAAAACGATTTCTGGCGCCTCGCGCCTCACCCAAACGACATCAACGACCAAATTTCTGCCGACGATTTC
>JANORL010000553.1:0-2796 GCA_031415295.1 Polyangiaceae bacterium
GCGTCCTCAGGGGGACAAGGACGGTCCTCCACCGCGCAAAGGGCCGTAGGAGCGGTGTTTCGGTTGCGGATGCCGATGGTGGTGGAGGGGGCGTGAAGTGAAGGTGGGTCACTGCCTGACATCACTTCGGCATTTGCGATCATTCCCTGGTGTCACATTCGATCTTCCGACAAAGGACCACGGTTTACTCGCACGATACGAGGACAGAATCTTACGACGCGTCAAATGGCCTTATCCACGGAAGGGCTTTTCTGGTGCTCTAGGATGGAGAAGTTGACGTCGATGAACTGAGATACGCGGCAAGGAGTCATCTGTCGTGACGTGGCGATTCTCGGACGCGAACGAGATCTAGGAGTTTGGCTCTTCGAAGCCGACGAGAATCTTGCTTGGTCCTCCTCACCACGCGTAGGATGTATCAAATGCAACTGGCGATGTCCGGCAAGTACCTCGTACTTGAAGGAAGACAGGCACTTTGGTTGAGCGAGCAGCCTTGCCTACCGCAAGAAGTAAGTGGCGAATCCTTCAATGCGCTACATATCGAGGGAATCGTTCAACGGTGTCAAGGGCAACTCGGAGTTCCGCTTGTCGCTTGGCTTTCGCCGGAAGCAACAAACCCCCACGACTCGAATGCGGTCGTGGTGTGGATTGGCGGTGGCAAGGCCGGATATCTGCCACGCACCGAGGCCGCGCATTGGCAACGAATTATCATCCAGCTACAGCATCAATCTCGGCACCCCATAGCGTGCGGTGCTCACATCGAGCTACCGCCCGAAGTCGGAACCGAAACGGGCTACCAGTGCATCCTTTGGTTGCCGCCGGTGCCATGGCAAACAGCTCATCCATTGACTGGACCAGACGTTGCGAAATACATGGCACGTGCGAATGCCGAGCCTGCGGCAAGGGCAGAACGAGCACGCCTGAAAGAGCAACAGCGACAGGCAGCGGCGGCGCAAAAATTGGCCAAACTCGTAGCCAGCTACGGTGAAGAGGCGGCCAAGCGCATCATTCTCGGCGAACCATGGCAAGGCGCAACCGAACCGATGATAATCGAAGCCCTCGGCACGCCGGAGAAGATTGAAGAAAAGGTTCTCAAAACAAAGACGAAAAAAATCTTCTCGTACATTGACGAATGCACCAAGTGCGCCGGGTCGGGTTTTCTCCCGGAGTTTGTCCATATCGACGATGGAAAGTGCTTCATTTGTAACGGCAGGGGTAGAAGCAGAGGAATCACGTTGCGTGTGATTATTGAGAATGGAATTGTTATAGGGTGGGAGAAGAAGTGATGGGATTTGGCGCCCAATATGCCAACTTGCACGCGACTACATCTTCCGCTCCTGAACCTGTCAATCGTGGACACAAATCACGCATGAAAACGTGGATCAAATCTCTCCAAACAAATGACGGCTACCTCCGACATGCTCCCGTTCACTTCCACCAAGGGCTGACGTGCATCATCAGTGCCCGCGGTACGTGCAAATCCACCATCGTTGAGACCATTCGGTTCGTGTGCGAGCGTAGGCCACGGATGCACAGTCTAGGCGCGCCCGCAGAATTGCTACATGTCAAGGAAGTCGTCAAAGCGACTCTCGGTTCGGGAAACGCGACGTGTATCCTCGAGACTCGTGACTCCACCGACGCCACAGAAGTACGCATTGAGAAAACCATCAATACCGAAGATCCACTCATCTATCGCGCTGGTGTTTTAGAGCCATTGTCATCGTTCGAAGGACAAATCGAAGCCTATTCTCAAGGGTACCTGCACGAGATTTCGGACAAGCCTCCTCTTCGTCTGCGATTCGTGGATCGTCCGCACAAAGATCAGCTCGAACGAATCAAGAGCCAATTGTCGGAAACAAGGGAGACAATCGCGCGCCTTGGTGGCGAAATCATCGCCGAGCGCGCGAAAATTCGTGAGGACAGTCGTCATTTGCAGCAAATTCCTGAAGTCGAAGCGCAACTTAAAACCATACAAGCTTCGCGACCGGTAGTCGACAAACGCCTTGAGGAAGAACGTGCGAGCTTCGAGCAACGTGAACGCATTCTAACCTCTGTTCGGGGCCAGATTTCCGCATTCGACACGGCTTTTTCACAACGTGCTCTCGCAACGCCATCAGACCAGGGTGTCGCTACTGTCCGCGTGGCCCTCGACGCCATTGGAATTCCTGAATCAATGACGATCGCAAATGACCTCGGCCAACTTGCTCTAGCGGCGACGCAAATTGAAGATCAGCGTCTCGCAGCGTATGAGCAGGTGAATAAAATCAAAAATGAGCTTCAAAAATTGGAAGCCGCATTCGAGACAAGAAATCAGCAATACCGTGCGCTTCGCCGTGATCAAGAATCAATTGCCGCATCCTTGGAACAGGAAGATCAGATTCGAGCGCAGTTACGCAGATTGGAACGACTGCGGGATGAAATTTCTGCGCGTCAGGCAACGCTTCAAAAGAAGCTTGAACGACGCCAAGCACTCCGCTTGCAGGTTGACGCAGGACTGGACGACCGGTATCGGTTACGGTTATCCGAAATTGAGAAAATCAACGCCGATCTGACGAATATCTCGGTATCTCTCGTGCAAGGTTCGCAATCCAACGCGTTCGTTGACCAACTCTCCGAACTGCTTCAAAAGACTCGTCTTCGTAACCAAAAAGAGATTGCCAAACGAATAGCCGATTTTCTCTCGCCAGCGGAACTCATTCAAATCATTGTAACACCTCGCCGTGGCCCGTCGTGAAATCGTTGTCGCCGCATGATTTGAAGGTTCTCCGAAAGGAGCCACATCATGCGAATGGAAGAGGA
>JANORL010000554.1:0-1726 GCA_031415295.1 Polyangiaceae bacterium
GTCCTCGTAGCCTTTGCCATTGATGGTGTGCATGTATTGGTGGCCGCCATGATACGTCCCGGCGTCGGGGAATTCGCCGGTGACAGGATCGGCTACACCAGGCAATGACGCATATTCGCCTTGATCGAAATCGGCCAGCACAACGACATGCTCGGTTGCTTTGGCTTCACCGGGCGGATGGACAATGAGCGCGCCAAACAGTCCCAGCGTCGTGCCTTCGGCTTCGTCGCCATGATCGTGGTAAGGAAAAGTCCCGGCATAGACCGCGTCCCAGGTAATGGTTTTCGTTTCACCCGGCGCTACGACGGACACGTGTGTTCCGTCATTGGCATGCGTGAATTTTACGACGTGGGTATGAATGGAATGCGGCTCGGCAGCCTTGTTGGTCAAGCGAATGACCACGCGATCGCCTGCATTGACTTCAATGGGCGGACCAGGCACGACACCATTGTATGCAATTGCCTTGTAAATCGCGCCCGGGCCAACCTCCCAATTCGTCTCGTCAATCGTGATGTCGAATTCGCGGGTCACGCCCGTCGCGGGGTACGGTGCAAGTGGATCACGCGTTGTGGTTTCTTCGGAACAACCAGCAAGCTCGATGAGCCCAACGAACATCCAAGATCGATGTAATTTCATGGCATACCGCATTTTTCGTTGGAATCGGGTGAAGTCTCGGCACCCTTGATACAGCGTGCCTTGTAGCAAAAAGTCCCCGGTGCGACTGCGGAAGAGTCGTGTTGCGATATCGCTACTCCCACGAGCGTGTATGCCTTGGCAAACGCTCCGCCATCCTTGTTGCGATCCAGCTCGATCTTGTCACAATCAGGCGTCACATTGTCCCATTCTATATGCAACGCACCTTGCAATGGTGCCACCGACTTCATGATGGGGGCTTGGGGCGGACCCGACGAACCCCCGCCACTACCGCCGGCTCCACCCGAACCTCCGTTGCCGCTCGAGCTGGAGCTGCTGGCATCGTGATTGCCTCCGTGCCCGGCATCCCCGTCGGAGCCCTCGTGCGTGCAACCCCCAGATGTCACCACAAGCCCAAGTAACAGCGCAAGACAAAACTCCTTCATCATCGAGAACCTCCGTTTGCTAAGGTGAACAGAACCATGGAGCACACAACATGCCAGGACGGTAAAAGCCGTTGGTCGCTCGTCGGACTTTATACGCTGCCAAACTGTACGTGGCAACGAGGGCCAACGTGTAACCCATTCGGTCACATTTTTTCGCGACGACGTATGGATGTCGCCATGCAGGGTGCATAATGTCGGATTCAATGCGCGACTACCGCTTGCGGGCAAGGCTTTTTCTACTTGTCAGCTTGCTCGTCACGCTCGTGCTGGCAGGCGGCGCGAGCGCCGTTTTTACAGCTTTGACCTCGCGCCGCGCGATTCTGCATGCACATGACATGGAGGTAGCTTCGCGTCGCGCCGCACTGCTCAGCGTGCTCGCTCGCGAACAGTACATCCACGAGGCTCATACGATCATTTTACGCGATCACTCGCACGTCGGACATCACGACGTGTGGGTCGACAAACTCGGCAACGAGTTACGTGAATTGCGAACAATCGTGGACGAAGCTGGCAGCAAACGCCTTGATGCAATCGCCAATGCGAGCTGCGACCTAAAATGCGCTTTTTCCGAGGAGATCCTACCAGCAATCGATCGGCAGGATTGGGCCCGAGTACGTCGTGCGCACGATCGCGCCGTTGGCATCCGC
>JANORL010000555.1:0-5161 GCA_031415295.1 Polyangiaceae bacterium
GTTTGCTCTGGGAGCTTGTGGACCCAAGGCGCCGGCACGATTGGACGACGCACCTCCTCCGCACATCGACGCGGTCAAACCCGTGCAAACAGTCGTCCCCATCTCGATGTCCTCGGCTTCATCGCAAGCGCCAACGCCTCCTGCTCCCAACGTTTCTGCATCGGCGACTCCGGAACGGGCGCCTCCAGACCCAAGTTTGTCTGGACCACCCTTTCCGCCACCTTCGTTTGTCCCGCCGCACTCGCGATCCGCAGCGCCGGCAGACGGCGTGTTTACGCTGATCGAAGAGGGCGCAGCAGCAGGCACCGGAGCGCTGGCGCGCACGACGGTTCATCCTCATCAGTACAAGAAAGATCCGATGGTCGTAATCGTCGCGGTGGACTTGCGACGTGTGGACCTCGTGCCCGTTGCTGGTACTGAAGAACCGGTATCGACGACGGTCCCTGTGGAGAAACGTCCGGGGCTCGTGCCGGCAGGCGATCTACCTGCACTCATTGCGGCGTTTAATGGCGGTTTTCAAACCAAACACGGATTATGGGCCATGCGCGTGGATGGCGATGATTTTGGCGCTGCTCGCGAAGAAGCTTGCACGGTAGCGTTTCTGGATGATGGGTCGTTACGCATCGCGACGCATCGTGCGCTTGTCCCGGTCACTTTACGTCTGCGTTCGTACCGCCAAACGCCTCCATGTCTGGTTGAACGCGGAACGTTGGATGCTCGTTTGGTTCACGAAGATACGGCGCGTCTATGGGGCGCAGCGATGGGTGGCAAGCGGGAGATCCGCCGCACGGCCTTGGGCCTTGATGCGACAGGACGAACTCTATTTTTTGGCATCGGTGAATGGATATGGGCGCGCGACTTGGCGCTCGCGATGAAATCTGCGGGCGCTGTGGACGTGGCGGAACTCGACATCAACTGGTCGTACACGCGGTTTCTCCTGTACGATCGCTCGACGCCGCCGAAAGTCGTTTCCACGTTGATCGAAAAGGTCGAATACGCGAAGGACGGCTACATCTCGAAGGCCGCACATCGAGACTTCTTTTATTTGCGACGCAAGACGCACCCGTGAGTGGTCGCATGCGCATGTGTGCGTGCGCCGCATGACTTCTGCTGTTTTCCGGTACGTGGACGAACCAAAGGATTTGTCTTTTGGTACGTTGCTCCCTCTTGACCCGTTTTTCCGACTGTGGTCTGGTGCGGAAATGATGGTCCAATCCGTGCCGGCGCAGTGCGCACTGGCATGTTGTGAGCGCTCGGCGCCGATGATGTGGAGAACAGCATGAGTCGATGGAGACGTTCTGCTTCGAAAACATTTGCGGCATCTAGCCTCGGGCTACTCGCCATGCTGCTTGGGTCGTCTGCGGGCTGTGAGTTTATCTCGCGCGTTGATCGATCCGCGATTCCTGGCGGTGCCGAAGGTGGTGCTGGTGGAGCGGGTGGTGCTGCAGGTAGCTGCACGACGGTCGATACGTGTCCGGGAACCGACACTGCTTGTCGTACTCGAACATGTACGGCGGGAGCGTGCGGTTTCTCCAATGCTCCTGCGGGAACGGCGACGACAAACCAAACAGCGAGCGATTGTTTGCGCGAGGTTTGCGACGGCCAAGGCACCGTGACGACCGAACCTGACGACGCCGACCTCTTGGATGACAAAAGCGACTGCACGACCGACATTTGTGTTGCGGGCGTACCGCAAAACATGCCTCTGGCGGCGGGGGCTCCGTGCACTTCCAACAGTGGAAGCGTGTGTGATGGTGCGGGGACGTGCGTCGAGTGCTCGTCTCCATCGGATTGCACGAGTTACGTGTGCGTCACGAACCAGTGCGTTCCTGCAGCATGCGTCGACATGGTGAAAAACGGCACGGAAACCGACCTCGACTGCGGCGGTGCAGATTGTGCCGGATGTGCCGATGGCAAAGCGTGTTCAGTCGCGGGTGACTGCGCGAGCAAGATCTGCGAGCTGAACGTTTGTCAAATCTCCACATGTTCAGACACCATCGAAAACGGGACGGAGACGGACGTCGATTGTGGCGGAACCTCGTGTACACCTTGTGCTCCTGGCCTTGGTTGCATGCAGAACAGTGATTGCGTCGGCGGAGCTTGCTCGGGCTCGGTTTGTCTCGAATCGTGTTCGGACAGCATCAAGAACGCGAATGAAACGGACGTCGACTGTGGTGGTCCCACGTGTAGTCCTTGCGCCGATGCTGCAACGTGTTCTGTAGATTCGGATTGTGCGAACAAGATTTGCAACAATGGCGTTTGTCAAGCGTCGAGCTGTTCGGACACGGTGCAAAACGGCGCCGAAACGGGCGTCGATTGCGGTGGTGGGACGTGCTTGCCGTGCGCCGACGGGGTGGGATGCAGCGCGCCGACCGACTGCACAAGCGGCGTATGTTTGGGAATGGTTTGTCAAGTCCCAACGTGTTCGGATACGGTAAAGAACGGTGCGGAAACCGATGTGGATTGCGGCGGTGGCGTTTGTCTCGGCTGCGATCTTGGAAAAGCCTGCGGGCAAAACGCGGATTGCGCGAGCAACATCTGCGTCGCCAACGTGTGTGTGGATGCGCTTTGCGGCGATAGCCTGGTGACGGGCGCCGAAATGTGCGACGACGGCAATACGGCTGGCGGTGATGGTTGCAGTTCGATGTGCACTCCCGAGACGGGATTCACATGCAATGGGGCAAATCCCACGATTTGTACTCCGATCTGCAATGACAATATGGTCGTTCCAGGCGAACCTTGTGACGACGGCAATGCCACGGATGGCGACGGTTGTTCGGCCATCTGCGCGGTCGAACTCGGTTATTCGTGTATGGGAAGCCCCAGCGTTTGTTCGTCGAAGTGCGGCGATGGCGTCGTGCTTTTGGGCGAAACGTGCGACGACGGCAATAATTTCGGCGGTGACGGTTGCAGCACGACATGCACGAAGGAAACGGGATTCAATTGCACGGGCTCGCCCAGCACGTGTACGGCCATTTGTGGCGATTCGCTACTCGTCGGATTCGAAGAATGCGACGACGGCAATATGAATGCCGGTGATGGTTGTAATGCGACGTGTAGCGTCGAATCGAATTATGGCTGCACGGGCGTGCCTAGCGTGTGTTACCCGATTGAACTCGAACCGAACAACACATGCGGTAACGCGAGCGGGCCCTTTTTGCCACCGTTCGTCCTCAATGGGCGCATTTTGCCAGCCGGGGACCAAGACTACATCATGATCACGGTTCCAGCCTATGCCGATCTGAAAATCGAGACATTCGCACCGGATCTTGGTCAATGCGCCACGGGAAACGACACGGAAATCGACTTCCTGGCTCCGAACTGCTCCACGCTGTTGATCAACGACGACGATGACGGAATCAACAATTGCTCGCTCATTCAATCGACCACCGACGCGGCGGTCAGAAACATCGCTCCAGGCACGTACTACGCACTCGTCTATTACTACAACCACAGCACGACCGGCACGCTGCCGTCGTACAGGCTCCAAGTTACGTACAACGCGCTTTGCGGCAATAGCTTGATCCAGGGCTCCGAAACGTGTGACGACGGCAATGCGACGGCGGGCGATGGATGCGATCCCAATTGTCGCATTACTGCTTGCGGAAATGGATTCAAAGGCGGCGCCGAGCAATGCGATGATGGCAATATGACGAACGGGGACGGATGCGATAGCAATTGCACGTTGACCGGCTGCGGTAATGGCATCGTCACGGCCACCGAAACATGCGACGATGGCAATACGACTGCCGGCGACGGTTGTACCGCCACGTGTGGTGTTCAGCCGGGTTGGACGTGCACGGGAACGCCGAGCGTATGCGTGTTCAACTGCGGCAACGGCGTCCGGACGGGCACCGAGCAATGCGATGACGGCAATTTGACCTCTGGTGACGGGTGCACCGATCTTTGCTCCATCGAGCTGGGGTACATTTGCAACACCGCCATGCCCAACGTGTGCATTTTCACGTGTGGCAATGGTCTCATCGATGGCACGGACCAATGCGACGATGGAAATATGACTGCAGGTGACGGTTGCAGTCCTACTTGCTCTATCGAGCCAGGCTACATCTGTTCGGGAGCGCCGAGCGCGTGTATCTTCACATGCGGCAATGGCCTGCTTGACGGCAATGACCAATGCGACGATGGGAACATCGTTGGCGGCGATGGTTGCTCGGCGGGATGCGCCGTCGAACTCGAGCACAAATGCACGGGCATACCGAGCGTATGCACGCTCGTCGAGAATTCATGCAACGACGGAATCGACAACGATGGAGACGGCTCCACGGACGACACTGATTCCGATTGCACCATTCCTGCGTATTTCCCGGCATGTAGTGCAGGACAATTACTCCGCGTCTTCAAGTCGATCGACATTCCCAAAGCCATTCCAGACGGCATTCCGGCTGGCGTTACCAGCAATCTTTTCGTCGGCACCGGTGCTGGAACGATTGCTCGCGCGGCAATACTCTACAGCATCACGCACACGTGGGACTCGGATGTGGATCTCACGCTCATCCGCCCAAACGGGGCAACCCTTGACATTTGCTCCGACAATGGTGGGTCGTCTGATAACTTCACGAATACGGTGCTCGATTCTACGTGTGCCACGTCGGTCGTGAGCGGAATTGCGCCATTCTCTGGTTGTTACCAGCCCGAGACGTCATTCGCTTCTTTTGCCGGAACTTCAGCATCGGGTACATGGAAGCTAAAGGCTGTCGACGACGCAAGCACGGACCCAGGCACGCTCACCAGTTGGACGATGATCTTCTGCATCGCCCCATGAGCGCATCAAGAAGGCGCGGACGATTTCGCGCCTTCCTTCTCCTCTCGATCCTTCGTTTTCCACTCCAAAAATTGGCCAATTGCCGCCGCTCGAGCGTTTCGGCAACGGCTGCGTTTATCCTTGACCACCATTTCCCATCGTGGTGATGTAGGGCGTGGCACGAGATCGCTCGGGGCTCGGGTATCGGGAAATGAGCTGGCTTATGAAAAGACAGAAGCGTTTGAGTTCAAACAGACGAGCTGCGACATCTTTTGCAAAGCTAGTGTCATCGTTTGGATTATTGACGGGAAGCAAGAAAATAACTGCTCTGGATCGATCGTCCATACAAACGGGGGGCAGATGCGGTAACAGAACGGGTGGCATGGGAGTAACGGGTGG
>JANORL010000556.1:0-13310 GCA_031415295.1 Polyangiaceae bacterium
GTACGAAATCGCCTTGGCGAGCTTCTTCTTCGACTGGACCTTGACGAGCGCTGCCGTAAGTGTGGTCTTGCCATGATCGATGTGACCGATCGTGCCGACGTTCACGTGGGGCTTGGTTCGATTAAATTTCTCTTTGGCCATCGAGCTGTCTCCTGAAAATTGCTGACCAAGCGGTCGCGCGAGCAATTCCTTTCCTACATGGAGCCCACCATCGGGTTTGAACCGACGACCTCGTCCTTACCAAGGACGTGCTCTACCAACTGAGCTAGGTGGGCAATTGGGGTCGGCGGAGCGGGCGACCGGGTTCGAACCGGCGACGATCAGCTTGGAAGGCTGACACTCTACCAACTGAGTTACACCCGCGAATCCGAAAGCTCTGGGTTTTACCCCTTTTGCTTCGTCTTCAAACGAACAAGCCGACCCCATTGGTCGAAGCACATGCGGTGCTTCGGTGGAGGGTGATGGATTCGAACCATCGAAGGTATAAACCGGCAGATTTACAGTCTGCTCCCTTTGGCCACTCGGGCAACCCTCCAAAATTTGGCCGCAAACGAATCTTCGTTTGTCTCGTACGGTCTGCTCTTCCTTTTCGGTACCTCCCAATCCCTTTCGACTTCTACCTTTGAACTCTGTCTCCGGGTTCGTCCCTGTCTCATTCGAGACAGAGTCGTTGGAGCTAACGAGGGGACTTGAACCCCTAACCCCCTGCTTACAAGGCAGGTGCTCTACCAGTTGAGCTACGCCAGCGAGTCCTCTTCGAAGACAGACCAGTCCCGGCGAAGGGGAGCAGGCTCTTAGCCCCTTGCAAACGGCATGTCAAGCATCGTTGCAAGTTTTGTTTTTCGTACCCGCTTCCACGCCGTCCAGAGCGAACCCTCGCGATCTCTGCGTTGGCGCCATCCACTCATCGGTCCGCGCGATGAACGTGCCAAACACTCGCTACGTCTTCGTGCCCCTTCCGTCAACTTCTTGCACTCTCTGCATTCATCTTGCGATCCTGCGTCGAACAACACTCACTACACGCCGCGTTCGTTGCAACGAATTCAAAGTGGGCGGCGCACGAAGACATGGGGTAGAGGTTCTTACGCATCATGGAGTGTCCCGCCTGTCATCATCCGAACGTCGATGGAGCTCGATTTTGCGCCAAATGCGGCGCACCGCTCCCAACTCTCGCATCCGAAGAAGATCCCTTGCTCGGGTCGATCGTCGGCGGCCGTTACCGCATCGTCAGCATTCTCGGCGAAGGCGGCATGGGGCGGGTCTACACCGCTGAGCAGCAGATGGGCTCTACGGTGCGCAAAGCAGCGGTCAAAACGCTGCTCGCACAATACGCGAAAGACCCCCAAGTTCTCGCACGCTTCAACCGTGAATGCGGAACCGTCGCAGAACTCGAACACCCCAATACCATCAAGGTTTACGACTTCGGACAAACCAACACCGGCGAACTTTACATCGCCATGGAATTGCTCGTTGGTACGTCGCTCGAAGAAGCTCTCGAGAAGGGAGGCGCGATGGCTCCCGAACGTGTCGAACGCATCATCGGACAAGCCACTGGATCACTTCAAGAAGCACACGACAAGGGCATCGTTCATCGCGATCTAAAGCCGGCGAACATCTTTCTCACCAAACGCGCCGGCGAAGACGACTACGTCAAAGTTCTCGACTTCGGCATCGCCAAACGCGCCGAACGACCCGAGTCGAAAGAACAAAAACTCACGCAGCAAGGCACGGTGCTCGGAACACCGCCGTACATGAGTCCCGAACAGTTTCGCGGACAGGAACTCGACAGCCGCAGCGACATCTATTCGCTCGCTGTCGTGACCTACGAATTGCTCACGGGACGTTTGCCATTCGAAGCCGATACGCCGTGGGCTTGGGCCACGCAGCATCTGACGGCACAACCGTTTCCCTTCGAAGTAACGGCCGTCGGAGCCAACGTTCCTCCGAAAATGCGCACTGCGATCCTGCGAGGCCTCGAGAAGGATCGCACCAAACGTCAAACGTCCGTGAAGCAGTTTTTCGAGGAACTAGCACTCGGTGGATCTCGCGTCGGCGCATCCATGCTGGGACAACAATCGATGCAGGCAGGCATGGCTGCAATGCCAAGTGGGCAAATGCAAAACATGCAGAGCGGGCCCATGCAAAACATGCAGAGCGGGCCCATGCAAAACATGCAGAGCGCGCAAATGCAAAGCATGGCTCGTCCAGGTGGAACCCAGATGGGTGAGCCGATCTTCGTGCAACAACCCATGCAAGCGCCCGGACGAACCGTCGTCGACACCGGACAAAGCAGCGCGATGAGCATGACGCCACAACCCATGCCGGCGATGCCGATGCACACGCACCAACAACAGCAGATGTACGGACCTCCCATGGGCGGCATGGGTGGACCTGCATATCCCGCACCTCCTCCTCCACCTCACACCTCGGGCAGACCTTCAAACAACATGCTGCCGATCGTCGCGATCGTAGCTGTCGTCGGTCTACTCGGCATCGTTGGTGCGATCTTCGCCTTCGGTGGTAAGGGCTCGGGCTCCGATGGTGAATTGCTCACGTTGCCCTCCGCGTCAGCGTTTGTCCCCGTCGTCGTCGCTTCCGATCCAACGCCTTCTCCATCAAGTTCCGCGGCTGGCGACTCCAACGGCTCGACGGCTGGCACGACAAACCCGACCGGTGGATCCAACACCGGCACTGGCACGTCGACTCCTCCAGGACCCCAACCGAAGCCGACGTCCACCGTCGATCCCAAAGCGGATGCCGCATGCGATGCCGCCATCTCGCTCGCGCGTGGTGCAAATACTTCGCTAGCGATCGGGCAATATCGATCGTGTGCCGGCCCGAAGCGCAGCGCTGCGCTCTCTGCAATCAACACGTCCGCCACGCGCGAAGTGCAGTCGAAGAAGTGCGCCGCCAAAGGCGTGGCTTTGCAAGCAGCATCCATCGGCGCGACCGGTGGCAAAGACGCCCTCCCCGCATCGTGCAAGTAACCAAGGCTGCTCTGCAGCACGATCGATCGCACCCATCACACATCGATGCAACACGACGTCACCGCATGCTTGACGCACGTCTGACGCGGGTGCTAAATGTCCAACTTCTGGCGATGAAACGCCGTAGGAATAGCTCTGATTCCCAAGGTCTTCGCGGAGACGAACAATCGTCCCCTGCGACGCTCGATCCGCCATTATGCGTGCGAGCCCCTTGGTTGAGGCGACAGAGCAGAAGGTCGTTCACAGGCAATGGGCAGTAAACGCGTGGCCGCTCGTATGACGTGGCCCGAAATGTGTTGCGCCGAGGAATACCGCGGACGCTGGGTCGCTCTCGACAACATCCTCTACGAGCCAAGCTCGACACAACCTCACGAGGCTGACGTCGTCGACTGCGACGAAGACCTCAACGAGCTGTGTTCACGCATGCGCGAAGCAGATCGAACGGCCTGCGCCATTCTGTTCTGCCAAACCACCGCACCAGCTCCCCGCGTCAACCGCCGAGCAGTTCGCGCGGAACGAGCTTCAAGCGGCGGTTCCATACACCGCTGACAAACCCTTTGCACTCCAAGCAATCGCGCCGGCGTCGCGCCGAACCCGACCCACTGCGTCTCAACGCAAGACTGGTTTGAGCGTCGGTTTGCCGTTTTTCATCACAACGTTGTAATCGACTTTGCGCCCCGGGTGCGACGCTTCAAGCTTTTCAGCCTGTTGCTTCAGCTGCTTGGCCAGCGTGTCGAACGTCACCCCCGCCGTCGACTCTTTCACCGCTCGTTTCGCGTCGACGTATTCCCCGTAGATTTGTCGCATACGCGATTCGGACAAACCCCCCGCACCACTGCTCGCTTCACGCGCATTCGCTGCCCGTTCACGCGCTGCAGCTGCCACACGAGCGCCCGCTGCACGCGGATCGTCATCACCCGAAGGAACACGCGGGGACTCAACGGGACGCTCCTCCTTCACATCGGACAACGTCCCAGCAACACGCACGTCGACACGTTCTGTTTGTCTCGTCAAACCTTGATTTTCTGCTCGGGTTGTCGGCGCGAGTGCCTCACGTTCGACTCTTGGCGCCGACTCTTCTCGCGTCCGTGCAACTGGACCCAGATCCAAATCGAGAGCGCGTTCCGCCTTTGCTGCGGATCGTTCGCGTGCCTGCGAACCTTGATCCAAGTCCAGCTCGAGTCCTCGCGCTACCTTCGCCGGCTGTTTGTCCCGTGGCTTCGAATCGTGTTCGAAATCCAAATCGAGAACATGCGACGCTTTCGGCGCGGACGCGCCTTGACCCAGATCCAAATCCAAATCGAGCGGACGCTTTGCTGACGAAACCGTCGTGTTGCCCGCGCGCTGCTTGACCTGAGCAGCAAGCGCCGCAGCGCGTTTTTTTCCCGCTTCAGGATCGGGTGGAATCGATGGCGAACGTTGCGCAGGTTCCGGCGGAATCGGTTCCAACACCTTCGGCAACTGCTCCGACGGACGACGCATCATCATCGGAAACATCGTGTCGGGTCGAATCTGCGCGATCGCCTTGCGTCCACGAGCGGGTTTGTCTGGTGCGAAATCGACGATCTCCGCATCCTGCAGGTCGATCTCCTCGGTGATGTCCTCCTTCAGGTTCACCACATGCACCGGCAGGAGTCCGGACAAACGCGCCCCAGGCGGAAGCGGAGGCGGAACAGACGGCATGCCAGGCGTCGACGCTCTTGCCGGTGGCGGCAACGGAGCAATCGCATGTGGCGAAGGCCGACCCGCTGCACCCTTGCCTTGCGCAATGACCGGTGTCGGTCGCGACTCATCATCCGCGTCTTGAACACCGTCCGCGGCACCTTCGTCGTCGACGAACATGAGCTCGTCATCTGCGAGCATCTCGTCTTCAATCGCATGCGTCGTTGGTCGACGCGCTCGTCGCGCTTCCTGATTGGCAACGAGACGCTGGTACTTCTCAGCTTGTTTCTTTCCAAAGATCGTCAGCGCGTCTTGCGCACCGAAGCGCGCTGCCGCTCGCGCTACGTCACGGTGATACGTCCCGTTTTCGATCTCGCGCCCCACGCGACCCCAGTACTGCTGGAACGAATTGTACCGTTGAACGAGCGTTTGGAACTTGAAACGTTGTGCCGTGTTTCGAACTTGCTCACGACGTAAAAGCACAATCCGCCGATCGACATCTTTGCGCGGCACGAGCGGCTCGAGTTTCTCGATGCCCATGAAGTACTGCTCGTACAGAGCCTTCAGCCGTTCGATGCGGCCTTCGAGTTCCTCCAGAGCGTGATCAACCTCCTTGAATTCCATGCGTTCAGAGCGGCGTAACCTTGAGGTTGTCGAAACAAACTGGTGCTTCCCAGTCGTTAAAGCCGAAAAATTCGTGACCCGGTCCGACGAGCGGATCGTTGTCATCGAAATGGAAATAAACCGTCCCGTTGACGGACCAAGTGACCGTTCGGCCATCCGCCCGTTCGATACGGAAACGATAACTCTGCCCAGATGCCACTGCGCGTTCACGTTCGTCATCACTCTGCAGATCGATGTCGATCTCGAGTCGATCGCTTCCGTGTTCGTCGATTCGCGCGAGGACGTGTTTCGAATTCTTCCAGCCGCCGAAAATCGCGATGTAACTTGTCGCGTTTGTGTAGGACGAACCCGTCGCACCGCTCCTGCCGTCACCCCAAACTTCGACCTTCAAGTCCCCGACGGCACTCTCGGCAATGGCATCGAACTCGATACGCGCATTCGTGGGAATTCTACGCTTCAGCCAAATTCCCTTGTTTTTAGCGCCTTGTCCGCAAAGCCGGCCGTTCTCGATCTTCCACTTTGGTGCAAGCACATTCCACTCTTCACCAAGTTCGGCGCGGTCGAATGAATCCTCGAACGACGCCGTAATCATCGGAGCCGTCGACGGTGGTTGCTTCGGCTCCGCAGTCGGTCGCGCCGCGGATGGCGGCGATGGACGCGCGGCAAGCGGCAATTGATCCCCCGTCGGCGGTCCCTCGGGTACACAAGACACGAGCGTCACGACGGCAAAAACACTGAGAACAACTGCTCGTGCAGGCACGTGCGCATCGTAGCAGTGGTCGACCCTGAACCAAAGATCCGGCTACCGAGTCGTCCAAAGCATGATCATCCGCCGCTCGGAAACAGCATGCTTGCCCGGCTCTTGCAGCGAGCGTAAGGAGAGCCCGTGCATCCCATCCTGTTTCGCATTCCGATTCCGCAATCAGGCTTGCCCCTCCTCTGGGCCCTGCTCGTAGCTGCGGGAATCGCAGCCGTCGTCGCCTTTTTTCAATACCGCGACCAGAACAAAAAGGGCGCCATCGGTGCTGGCGTCGCCGCTGTCGCCCTCGTAGCTGGCGGCATCGCCATGAACGGTAAAACGCTGCCGATTGGCCAGTTGCCCATCTACAGCTACGGCGTGATGCTCGGTTTGTCCCTCGTCGTCGGCTGGTATCTGACGCTCGGTTTGGCGGAACGAGATGGTTTGCCCAAGGAAGTGATGGCGAACAACTACGTCGTCACTGCCGTCGCCGCTGTCGCTGGTAGCCGCGTTTTGTACATTCTGACAAACCTTGACGAGTTCGAAACCATCGGCGCCATGATGGACGTGCGTAAAGGTGGACTCGTCGCGTACGGCGGGTTTCTCGGCGGTTTCATCGGATCGCTCGTCTATTTGCGCACCTACAGGATCGCGCTCCTCCCGTGGGCCGATGTTGCCGTTCCAAGCCTCGCGTCGGGTCTGATGATCACGCGTATCGGCTGTTATCTCTTCGGGTGCGACTTCGGACATCCACTTGCGAAAACAGCTCCCGGCTTCCTTCAAAAGCTCGGCACCTTCCCCCGTTGGGACGTGGGGCTGATCGATGCCACTGCAACTGGCGGCCCTTCAGGTTCTCCCGCGTGGCTCCAGCACCTGAAGAAACACCTCATCACAGACGACGCCACCGCATCGCTGCCCGTGCATCCGACACAACTCTACGAATCACTCGTTGGAGCCAGCTTGCTCGCGCTTCTTCTCATCTCGCGGCGTTATCAAAAGTTTCGAGGTCAAATCTTTTTGATCTTCACGTTCGCGTACGGCGTGTGTCGCTTCATGCTCGAAATGCTTCGTGCCGATGACGAACGCGGATGGATTCCTCCATCGTTGCCTGAACACATCTTGCTCCCGCTCGCGCTGATTCTTTTTGCAGTGGGCTACGTCGTCGGTCCATCGAAGATGGTCGAAAACCCGACGATTCGTACGGTTACCCGCGCGCTTGGGTTTGTCCCGGCAGTCGTCGTCTTCTTTGCCCTCAAACCAGAATCGTTCGGCACGTCGGTCACTGTGCAACTCTCGACGTCACAAGCCGTCGCGCTTTCGACGGGTGTTGCCGCGTGTTTCGCGTTCTCCGTCTATCACCAAGCCGCACTCGCTCATCCCGCTGCAGCCATGGCCATCGTTCTGCCTCCGGAACTGTTGGCGGGCGATGCAGCAGCGGAAACAGCCGTGAGCAAAGTCGCGGATGAAGAAGACTACGAAACGAACGAAGCCACGCCGAAGAAGAAGGCCAGTGCAGAAGAGTCCGACGCGGCTCCGCGCAAGAAGAAGCGCAAGAAGGCCAAGAAGCCAGCCGCTACGGAAGACGTCGCCACCGAAGAAGTTGCAACACAAACGAATGCTTCGATCGCAGACGACAAGTCGAAGGCGTCTGAAGAGACCGAGGAAAAGTAGCTGTGAATCTCGGTTGGGAAGCCTCGCAGCTCATCCCTGCCGTCGTGCAAGATCGGCTCACCGGACAAGTGCGCATGGTGGCGTATGTGAGTCGTGAATCTCTCGCACGCACCATCGAAACGGGGCGCGCGACATTCTTCAGTCGATCACGCCAAGAGCTTTGGGAAAAGGGCGCGACGAGCGGCAACGTGCTCGTCGTAAAAGACATCGTCGCGGATTGCGATGCAGATGCGCTGCTGTTTCTCGTCGATCCAGAAGGACCAACTTGTCACACGGGTCAGCCTTCCTGTTTCTTCAGGCGCGTACGAAATGACGGGACAGCGGAGGACACGGGAACCGATGCCGCCACGTTTCTGAACTTGCTCGAGCGCGAGATCGAAACACGCAAGACATCGACGGCGCAGAAGAGCTACACGCGATCGCTCTTCGACGGAGGCGCCGAAAAAATTGGCGCGAAGTTACGCGAAGAAGCGGACGAATTGGCGCGAGCCATCGCGAATGAATCAAACGATCGCGTTGCCGCCGAAGCCGCGGATCTCGTCTACCACATGGTCGTAGCTCTCACGTCACGCGGCGTCCGGTTGCGCGACGTCCTCGAAGTGCTCGCGGCTCGTGTGGGAACAAGCGGCATCGAGGAGAAGGCGCAACGCGCGAAAGCAAGTGAATCGTCATGATACGCTCGTGAACCGACGCTTGCCTTTTTGACAGGGTACAGGTTCATCATGAAGCTCTCCCGCATCCATTCCTTTGGACTCGGACTATCGTTTGTCGCGGTAGCACTGTGCACACCACTCGCGTGTGCTCCAGACTCGACGATCAAACGACCAACACTGACTGGTTCAGGCGGTGCGGGAGGCAGTGCAGCGTCGAGCACGGGGACCACTGGCGATGGAGGCTCGCTGTTCGTGGACGCAGGGAACTCGTGCGCGGATCCGACGGACAAAGACAAAGACCTCATTGCCGATATTCTCGAAAAAGGTCCCAACACCGACACGAACGGGGACGGCAGCCCGGATGAGCTCGATGACGATGCCGACGGTGACGGCATCCTCGACAAGGACGAAGCGGCGAATCCTTTTTTGCCTCCGGATCAGGCCGGACAAACGCGGGATGATTCTTGTGATCCCCTGGCGGATACGGATGGCGACGGATCGCCCGACGTGCGGGACCTCGATAGCGACAACGACGGCGTGCCTGACAAGGACGAAGCGAAATACGATCCTGATGGAAGCAAAGGGTGTCGGGTTACGATTGATTGCGACGCTGATGGGGTCATCGACGTCATTGAAATTGCGGCGAATTCCGATCCGACAGACGGTGCGTCCATTCCTGCGGATGCGGGGCTTTATTTCGTGCTTCCTTATCAAGAAGGCGAACGGCTCAAGGATTTCTCCTTTTCGACGGGCATTGCCAAAGCCGACATCTATTTCATGATCGATACGACGGCATCGATGCAACCGGCAATCGACAACCTCAAAGCTTCGATTGATACGGAAATCATTCCGACGATTTTGAATGGCGACGCTACGGCCAATCCGCCCATTCCTGCCATTGACGATGCGTGGATTGGGGTGGGGGAATTCCGGGATGTTCCGTGGTTGCCTTATGGTGAAATGGGCGATCAGCTGTATCGGTATCAATTCAACATCAATGCGCAAACCGTCAAGGGGGACATGGCGCCGCCCTTGTTCGACGGACAGAAATATTCGGCGCCCGCGGCAACGAAAACCATTCTCGGCGCACTTACTGCGGGCGGTGGTGGCGATGCTCCGGAAGCCACGACGCAAGCTTTGTGGTTAGCCGCGAAAAACGAAACGTTTGCGCTGACGATTGGCGGCATTTGGAATCCTGGTACGCCTTATACATGTTTGCTCCCTGGAGCTACCGGCGTTCCGTGCTTCCGTCCAGGAGGATTGCCTATTTTCGTCATGATCACGGACGCGGCATTCCACAATGGATCGAATGCAGCCTACAACTACGATCCGACCAAAGTCGGAGGCACGGTAAAAACGTATTTGGATACAGTCAATGCGCTGAAATCGATTCATGCCAAGGTCGTCGGTGTACCGGTGTCCACGGGAGCTCCGAATGCTGCGCGGCTGGATTTGACGGATCTGGCCACGAAAACGGACAGCACTTGGTATGATCCGCAGTTTGGCGGGAAAATCAATCCGCTCGTTCCCGCGGCAGACGTGGTTGCTGGAAACGTATCCAAAGAAATTGTTCGATTGCTGGGGCGACTTGCCGGCGCTGGTCTTCAGGACGTGACGACATCCCGAGCCAATTATTCTTGCGCGGGGAATGTCGATTGCACGGGTGATGGCATAAACGATCCCATGTACGACAATCCCGTCGTCGAAATGGGTGGCGGTCCATTCGATGCAAGCACGTTCATTACGAAAGTCGAGACGGTAGAGAGCGTGAGTATGCCTTTGCCCTATTCGAGTCGTTCCGAAAGCACATTTTTTGCGCTTCAAGGTAATGCGCCGGTCACGTTCCGCGTGCATGCTGACAATACGACGGTCAAGCCTCCGTCGTTGCTCGTGATGCGGGCGCTGATTCGTGTCGAAACGCCCGCGGGCCAAGTGCTCGGCGGGAAAACCGGGGTCAAGCTCGTGTATTTCGTCATTCCTCAATACATTCCGAAGGCGAACTGACGCTTTCGGCGTGGCATTCTGACGATGAAACGTTTCGCCGGCGTGAAGATCATTCGCTTTTTCGCGCCGCTGTTGGCCTGTTGGGCAGCGGCGGCGTCGGCACGCGCGGACGAACCGAAAGTGGCGGTCGAAAACAAATCGAAAAATAGTACGAATTCTGCGGAAGGATCGTCTGACCGGCAGCGAATTCGTTACGTGTTAGAAGGTATCGAACTACGAGGGAACGTACGTACGGCCGGTCGGGTCATTTTGCGGTACGTCAAATTTCGAGCTGGCGATTTTCTCGATGTGGCCAATCCCGAAGTGGAGCTCACGCGTTATCGGCTCTTGGGCACGGGTTTTTTCTCGCGGGTCGATTTGAGTTTACGCAAAGGTTCGCGCCGAGGGGCTGCGGTGCTCGTCGTCGAAGTGGTCGAACGTAATACGCTCATTGTGGAGAATCTTTCGGCCGGAGTGGCTGCGGATGAAGACACCGTGGGAAACGCGCGGCCTATTTCTCCATTTCTGGGTTTACAAATTGCCGAAACAAACCTCGCTGGGACAGGGATTACGCTAGGAGCAGGCGTTGCCATTGCCGCGGATCAATATGCGCTTTCGACGCGTTTTGTTGATCCATCGTTTCTCGGCACGGGTTGGTCGGCAGCGGCAACGATTCTTTACAATGATGCGCGGGACTTTTTTGGCAATCGCGATGTCGTTTTTGAGGCTCCTCGCATTCCGCAGCGCGAAGTAACCGATTATGCCGTCGTTGCGTATCGACGTTTTGGTGCGACGGTGGGCACGGGACACGACATCGGCGTCGCGTCGTCGTTTGCGCTCGATTACCATTTCGAGCAAGTCAATGCGACGGTGCCGGTGGCGGCATCGCACATACGTGGAAATTCGCGCGAGCCTATTCTTTTTTCGATTCAACCGGGCAAAAGCGTCCTGTCGGAATTACACGCAGCCGTCACGTACGATACGCGCGATGCACCTTTCTTGACGGCCGGCGGAACGTTGGCGCAAGCGAATGTAACGCTCTCGATTCCCGGCAGTGATTATGCGTATCAAAGTTTCGAAGCGCGCGTACGCAAGTGGTTTCCGTTGCCACGGCGTCATGTGCTGCGTGTCGAAGCGTTTGTCGGGGTCATTGCCGGGGACGCACCGTTTTTTCGTCGGTTTTACGTCGGTGATTTTACGGATCTGCTCCCGGATCGTTTGCTTGATTTGGCTCCCGATCGTCGACAACCGCCAAACTTTTTGAACACGGACATCATTGAAGTACGTTATGGCGATGTTGCTGCCAAACTCGAAGCCGAATATCGCATCCCGCTGTATGTGGGTCGGGAATCCGTCTATGGCATCGATTTGTTTGGATCGTTCGGTTTGTATTCGGTGGCGACGCGGCGAGAATTCACGGAACCTGCATCCGGGTATCATGGGTTTCGTCGCGTACCGCTCGATTTGACGGGAAACCTCGGTCTACGCATTGATACAAAATTAGGCGGCGTCACGCTGGCGTTCTCGAATTTGATTGGATTGATTGCGTCGCGGAACGGGGAGCGCAAGTGAAACAGCGTTTGCCGTTCCTTTCGGTGGGGTTCTTTGTACTGACGACGTGGTCCCGGCTTCTTTGGGCGGAACCACCGAAAACGCCAGCGGCCCTTCCGTCGCGCAATGCTGACGTGACGCTCGACGGAAAACAAGTGTTGCTCGGTGTATCATTTCGTGACGTGGTCGATGCGGAAATATCGAAAAAGCTCGCCAGCGGCCTACCGACGGTGATCGTTTTGCGCGCATGGTTATTTCGCGATAGCGGCGGTGATCCCGTGGCGATGACCGCGAAGACATGCAAAATCGTCTACGATTTATGGGATGAAGTCTACAAATTGCAAATTACGCAACCAGGTGGACAAACCGATTCGGTGGCGGTGAATCAGGAAGGCGTGCTTCGCCAATGCGCGGAGGCCAAAAAATTGCGGCTTGCCGAACGCGGTGAATTGGATAGCAATACGCGTTTTTTCGCGGCGGCGCTCGTCGAAGTGAATCCCTTGAGTCAAGAGACATTGGATCGGATCAAGCGTTGGGTGACGCGTCCGAATGGATCGGCATCGGCGAGCAAAGGGGATTCACTGTTTGGATCGTTTGTGGGTTTATTCGTGACGCGGATCAACGATGCGGATCGAAAATTGTCGTTTCGGACGCAAGTGTTTTACCCGCCGAACGCGCCGCTAGAGAAGAAATAAGCCGCGTTCGTCCTGGCCCAGCACCAAGGGATCCCGGATTTCTCGGACGATGGTGTGATTGGCGTAGACGTCGTCAAGACATCGGACGTGACTGTTTACCCGGCAGGTTATGAAAAATGGCGTTCGTGGGCTCGGTGGTGCAAAAATGTGCTGCCATGGCCACGATATTCGGCCCGGAGGTGAACGCTGGTATTGGGTGGGTGGAACGTTTTGCCGAGTGCAACCTATCACCGAGCCCTAAGCCCCTGGGCAATCATGCCACCAGCGCTTCGGATCCAAAATCGAACGAACGGTTCGTTACCGCCGCGAATGCATTGCGCAATTTCGACTTCGTCCGCTCCTCGAGTTGCCGCACGCGCTCGCGTGAAACCCCAAAACGCTTTCCAAGATCGGCGAGGCTCAATTCGTCGTCGTCGGCAAACAAGCGCATTTTGACAATCAATCGCTCTCGTGAATCGAAAGACTCGAGCGCGTCGTTCACCACGCTGCGGACAAGCGCATTTCGCTGAGCTACCACCGTTTGCCCCTCGGGATCCGACAATGGGTCCGAAAGCATTTCGAGCATCGTGGGACCTTCGCCACCCGGTGACACATCGAGCGACATATCGCGACTGCCCACACGTTGACTCATCGATTGAATCACCTCTTCCGAAGTATTGAACCGTTTGGCCAACGTGCCGTTGATCGAACTGTCTTGTTCGCCCAGTTGCGATTCGAGGCGCGCACGTTCGCGTCGCAATCGGAA
>JANORL010000557.1:0-6868 GCA_031415295.1 Polyangiaceae bacterium
TCCCCTGATTGCGGGAAGCGGGTGGGACGCCGCGTGGAATGGGAGTTTGCCGCTGGATCAAGCTGAGTTAATAGCAGCGGTGAAGTGCAACTCGACATTACAAGCGTGGACGGATACGGCTGGAGCGAACGAAAACTTGCCGATGAATTGCATCAATTGGTATGAGTCGTTTGCATTCTGTGCGTGGGACGGTGGTCGAATGCCCACAGAAGCAGAATGGAACTACGCGGCGGCCGGTGGAGATCAGCAGCGGCAATACCCGTGGGGAGCGACAGCGCCGGATGCGTCGTATGCGGTGTACGATTGCTTGGGAGATGGCTCAGCGGCAGGTGATTGTGTTTTTGCAGATATTTTGACTGGCGGGTCAAAATCGCCGAAAGGCGATGGTCGATGGGGTCAAGCTGACCTAGGCGGGAGTATGTGGGAGTGGAACTTGGACTGGGACCAGTCACCCTACGCCAACCCTTGCGACAATTGTGCCAACACAAGTCAAGGTACCAACCGGGTGATCCGGGGCGGCGGTTGGAACGATGGTGCGTCCTACGTGCTCTCCTCGTACCGCTACAGCTACGGCCCTTCGTTCCACGACCTCAGTGTTGGAGTCCGGTGTTCTAGGACACCGTAATATGCTTGGCAATGTTTTACCGTAGGTTGTTCAGAATGAACGAGGATTGTTGTCGCTCGTGTGGGGACGGACGGAGGGAGAGGTCGGTCCACTTGGCGCCCGCTTCGAAGTTTTGACGATTCGACTCCAGTGCTTCTGGCGGAAGCGCTCGTCGATCCAGAATCTTTTTTCTGATTTTGTTGACGACGACCGAAACCATCGAGCTGCGTTGGCGTACTGATCCGGTGCGAGACGAGGGCGCCCAAGCTATCTACGTTCGCAGGAGATTCGCCGTCACGTACATCAAAAGATGGTTGTCGAAATGAAGCGCCGAGGGTGCTAGAGACGCGCGCAGTGTCCGACGAGAAACGCTCACCAGCCAGTCTTGCGATGGAGCGCTACGCCGAAGGAGACGCAAATGCGTTTGGCGTAGTTTATGATTTGCTTGCGCCCAAACTTTACGGTTATCTTCTTCGTGTGTCGAAAAACCCCGCGGTTGCTGAAGACTTGATTCAGCAGACTTTCTTGCGAATCCATGATGCACGTGGACGTTTTACGAAAGGCGCAGCAGTCGAACCGTGGGCGTTTGCCATTGCACGGCGTCTCTTTCTAGATTGGCAGCGCAGAAACAAGGCGATTTTTCTGCCGCCGGGCGAGGTAGACATGGACACGTTGCCTGGAGCCGAGCCGGATGCGCATGCAATGCTTCACGGCCAAGAATTATCGCAGCGCCTGCGGCATGCGCTCGATGGATTGGCACCGCAACAACGTGAAGCGTTTCTGCTCTTGCGCGAGCATGGTTTATCGATGGCCCAAGCGGCTGAGGTGCTTGGAACAACGGTGGCGGCGATCAAACAGAGGTCGCACCGAGCATACGAGGGGTTGCGCCGAGTGTTTGACGATTTCGACAAAGAGGGAGAAGCACAATGAGCGAATTGCCCGCTTCCTTGCGTGAACGAGTGATGCAAGCCGCTGCCACACGGCCAGCTCCGACACGGCAGGCAACCGACAAACGGCGCATTTTGACATTCTGTACCGTGATTGTCGCGGTGGGCTTGTTTTCATTCATGAACGGCATGCCTCATACATCGGCGCGACGTCCTGTCAGTCATCTTGTTATTGGCGTCGTCGCTTTTGCAATGATCGCGATTTCTGCGGCGATATTCATGTTTCGTCCTATTCCTTCCGCATTGGGGCGTAGTCCCGCCGTTCGACGGAAACTTGCCGTCGCCGTACCCATGGCCCTCGTCCTAGCGTCTCTTCTCGCGAATTTTTCTGCACCTGTCACGTTGCGCTGGCCATCCACAAATATCTGGGCTCATATTCCATGCGCAATCGCCACAATGATTCTTGGTGGCATCATACTCGCCCTACTCATTCGAATGGAACGAGGATTCGAATCCATTGCGCCGCGAGCAACAGGCGCAAGTTTGGGAGCTATCGCTGGAGCTTGGACGGCGCTGCTCATGGCCATTGAATGTCCATACCCCGATCCTTTTCATGTCATCGTTACCCACATCGCGCCGGTCGTATTGCTTGTGGTGATGGGGATGGAGTTCGGGTCGCGCTGGTTGGTCGTTGGTTTGCAATCGGAAGGTCGGAATACAGCGCGGTAATCACACGCATGAATAGAAATGACGTTGTCGCACGTCACCCGCGTAACGTACGACAACGTCGTTATTGCGTGATCAGCAAACCGTTACGGCTTGCCTTGTCCTGACAGCAATTTGAGCTTGTAGGAACTGTTGGAACCACCTGTCCGGACGACAGTCACCGATATCGATGCGCCGGGCTTGAGCACGCCCTCGGGCACGAACACGCGATAGAATGGCTCACCAACGGGCTCGCCTGATGCCGTGCCCCCAGCAAGCGCCTGATTCTTCGTCTGCTCGGTTGCATTGACGGTGACGCCCGCGGCAAGGTTTGTCAGAATCACCAGGAGGTGGGTGTCAATCACCGAAGTGCTCGTGTTCTTGATGACCCAGGTATCTGTCGATCCCGTCGTCGTCACTTTCATCTCCGCCTGCGCGGTCACGTCGAGGAACTCGAGGCCCTGATCGCGGCGCGCGAGCGGATCGTTGTCGTCGATGGCGAGACCGCTCAACAGAATTCCGTCCTTCGCTCCCTTCGCGGCAAGGGCCGGGTGCTTCGCGGAATAATTGAGATCGTCTGCCGTCGGTTGGAAGGTTGCGGCAAACGTTGAATCGTAGAGCCCGTTTTCGAGGAATTCGGTGAGATCGTCGATCTGGGCCGAGGTGAGCCCAAGACCCTGTGTGCCAGCACCACGGGGGCTCGTGAACCGCGCGTCAAGGGTTGGCTCGGCACCTGCAGTCTTGTCTTGTGCGACGCCAGCATTGAAGTATTCAACGACATCGCGGACACGTTCGAACGACCCACTGTGGAAGAATTGCCGGGCGTCGCGAAGTTGTCGGAGCGTGAGGCTACGGAACTTGAAGCGATCCTCTGTTTTGTGAGTGACCTCTTCACGCCCTGTATCTTCTGCGTGGTAGTCCGTCGCCTTGCCGCGCGCGGAGGCGTTGAGCGCCTGGACGGGGTGATCGCCGATGCCGACGTTGGCGAAGTTTTCCTCGACGAACATGCCGACGCCAGCGAGATCTGGATCATTTGGCTGCTTGTTGAGCATTGGGCCGCTATGGCACGAAACACAACCAGCGCCGCCTTCGGTCGCTTTGGTGAAAAACAACTTCGCGCCTCGGAGCTGCGATGGGGTCAGCGCTGCGTCGTCGCCGGCAATGAACCTGTCGTAGGGTGTGTCGCGGGTCACGACGGTTCGTAGGAACGTGGCGGTCGCGCGTGCAATGGTGAATTCGTTGACGAGGTCGTCGAGTTTGCCGCTCGCATCGGCAGCCGCGGACTCGGTGGGAAAGGCATCGCGGAAGGCCTGTACGAATGCTGGAATTGCTTGGAGCGTGGCATTTTGGTTACCCAACATTCGGTGAGCATCGAGCAAGAGGAACGTGAGGTTTTCCTGCGCAGGGTCGTCGTAGGGCGGATTGAGGAGAATCGACGACGGTTGAAGGGAACCTGGCGTTGCTGCGGGTTCACCACCGAAGCCTCCGAACAGGAGCCGGTTGTTGAACGCAAAGCCGATCATGGCCGGGGACAAACGTCCTACGCTGTCGACTTCATCGAGGCGTCCCGACTGAAGGATGGCGAGGTCTGGGGCGCCAAGGTTGTGATAGAAGAGGGCCGGGGTGGTGACGACGCGCTCGCCCTTGAACATGAAGATGTCGGTGAGGGTCGGCAATGCATCCACGAGCGTGTCGCCTTCGAAGAGCGGTTTGTCGCGCAGTTTCGTGAGATCCGCCATGGCTCGCCGACGAGGAACGAAGTTGCCTTTTTCGTCCGTATATCCCCGACCTTCGCCGCCGGTGTTGAAGTTCAGGCGCGCGCCAGCTTTTCCGCTCGCTTCTCCGATATGGCAGGACCCGCAGCCGCCGGTCCCTGCGGTTTGCATACGCACCGCTTCGACGTTCGCAGTGGTGGTGTTTGCGAAAGTTCCGGCTGGGGGCATTCCTGCGCCCGAGTCGGTGACGCCGATCGTTCCGCCGAAAGCCGTCGCTGGGGGAAAATCCAACGGTTGGCCTGCATTGACGTTCACGCGCTGCGTGCGAACGGGATCGTGGAAAAGCAGTTTACCGAGGTATCGCTTTGCCTCTGTCGTATCGAATCGACCCGCATAACCTTGTGGAGCTGGTGGCACAGGGATATTGGCGTCCGTTGCCGGCACCATGAGCTTTGCAAGTCCGCCAGGGGTCGCGCTATCGACGAGCTTACGCACGGCTTGCGCCGAGATCTCGTCGACAGGCCCAGGCGGCGGATTCTTCACGTCGTCGCCGCTACAGCCAATCAATGCAGCAACGGCAACCGCTCCGATCGCGAGTTCGGTGAGTCCTAATGCGGGTTTTCTCAAAAAAAATGATTGCATGCGTTTTTCTGTCCTCGTGCTGTCGGTTTCGGCATCCGATGATCCGAAGGGAAAAGAGCTTTCTTGTTTTGCGCGGAAGCGGACGATGCCGATGGAGGTCCCTTCTCTTGCGGTTGGTATACGCAGAGTCCTTGACGAGGTTCCGGTCGGTACAGGAGCGATCTGCTTTTTGACAAAACGTGCCTATTGCCCATGAAAAACAAGCTTGGAATTGCTTCGACGCGATCACAACGTTTGCACGTGCAGCCGCGAGATCTTATTTTGTGCGATCGAGGCGACTCACGTATCAACATTGTCGTTGACGACGATGCTCCCGTGATGCATACACGTCGGCCGATGAATTCTCCTATTTTTGATGGATTCAGGCATCGTGACGAGACGCGATCGGAAGCTCCTGACGCAGTGAATGGTTCGCATGGGACGCTCGCTCCACTTCGCACCCCCGCGATGCCACGGGTGCGCCTTTTTCAGCGCAGGCGTCCGCCCTCTCTGCCCGAATTCGAGTCGTTTTCGTGAGACCTTACAAACAAGGCGCATTTAATGGCTGGGAGTCGGATTCATGACCACATCTACCAAGTTCGCCGCATTGAAAGACGCACGCTTGGCTCCGAAGGCACCATCACTCCCCTTCCTCGGCCGAGTGCTCGGCGGCCAGCGAGGCAACGTTGGTATCCTAGAGAAGATTCGCAACGATCACGGAGACCTCGTCTGGTTCCACCTTTTCGGTGGCCTCCGAGTGCTTGCGTTTCTGAGTGCGGACGGCCTCGAGGCTGGCTTGCGCAACAAAGACGGCGCGTATTCCAATCGCCTCGGCTGGGAGCGATTCCTCGATCACGTATTTCCGGGAGCCATTCTCGCGATGGACGGTGACGAGCATCGCTACCACCGGCGCATCCTGCAAGAAGCATTCACACGCACAAATCTCGATGGCTACGTCAAACAGATGAACCCGGTCATCGCTCAGCGCATAGACACGCTGCGGACACGAACATCTGTGAGCATCTACCCGTTCGTCAAATCCCTTGCGCTCGACATCGCCACGCAGGTCTTTATGGGCGCGAAGCCGGGCGCGGATGCCGATCGGCTCAATCGCGCGTTTGTCGACGCAGTGGACGCGTCCATTGCACTTGTGCGTCTGCCGGTGTGGCCGCTTTCTTACTACAAAGGCATTCGAGGCCAAGCGTTCCTTGCCGAGCGGTTCCGCCAGCTCATTGGGGAGAAACGCGCAAACGAGCGGGAGGATCTGTTCAGCAAGCTCTGCCACGCTCGGTCCGAGCACGGCGAGGTGTTCACGGACCAAGAGGTCATCCATCACATGGTCTTTGTCATGATGGCAGCTCACGACACGAGCACGAGCACGCTCTCCACCGCTATTTATTACCTTGCGAAGCACCCCGAGTGGCAAGAGCGTCTCCGGAAGCAGAGTATGGCGCTTCCAGACCAGTTATCACTGGATGAGCTTGAGCAGCTCGAGCAACACACATGGGTGATGGACGAGTCCCTCCGTCTCCACCCGCCATTGCCATTCATGCCGCGGGTAACGGTGGCGGACACGGAGTTTGCCGGATACCACATACCGGCAGGTGTTCTTGCTGGTTTTGCGCCTCTCGTGGTCCATCGCGACCCACGCTACTGGACGCGGCCGAACACCTTCGACCCCGAACGATTCTCGAGCGAAAGGGCCGAGCACAAGACCCATCCGTATGCATTCGCGCCGTTCGGTGGCGGTCGTCACCTCTGCGTGGGCAAACGGTTCGGGCAGCTCGAGATTCGCTCGACGCTCCATCAAATGCTCAAGAAGCTCCGCTGGTCGGTACCTGAAGGATATGAAATGCCCTTCCAGTTCATGCCGATTGGCAAACCGAGAGACGGCCTCCCTGTGCGGATTGCAGCGATTTGACAGACGGCGTGAATTTCGTCCTATTGGAGGCAAATCGAAGGACAAGAGCTCAGGGTGACGGGATGCGTTCTTTGGAGAATTGATCGCGCCAGCCGCCAGGTTCGATGTACCGCGTGGCGAGATTGCCAGCTTTTGTCAGGTCCACGGTTTCGCCATTTTCGGTGACGAACGACAATGGCAAGAGGCCCTGATCAATGGCGCGCAAAAATGTAAAGAGCGTTTCGTCGACGCAATCGGGGATGAGGACTTCTTGGGGGACTTTGCCATTAAAATCGATGGCCGCTTTGCGCCACCGTTTGGCCATCGCTGTTTCGGAATGCGGCAATAACTGAAGGTCGCAACTTTGAATGGCGACATCGCGGACGTGCCGAACGAGCAGGATGCCCAACTCTTCAATGGCGCGACGAGGCATTTC
>JANORL010000558.1:0-2449 GCA_031415295.1 Polyangiaceae bacterium
GCGAAACGGTCGTGCGAATTGCCGACGTGGACTGATCGACGAGCGCTGCTCGAACTGGTTTTGCTTCATGAAGCCAGCGGTCTGGCACGAGTCGCCGTGGCGACGCGTTTGGAGATCGCCGGGGAAGGTGATGCCGCAGCGCTTCTACGTCGCGAAGCCATTCGACGGGCCCAAAGCCCAGAAGAACTCATCGCGATCAAGCTCGCGCTTCTCGGCGAAGAAAAGTACCCCGTGGGTACGTTCCGCAAGCAATACCGAGCGGCCAATGACGACAAAGCGCGCATGACTGTCGTCCGTCGGTTCCTCAGTATCGCCCCGCATGATTCACGGTTGCGTCGACGCCTTTTTGCACTGCTCGAAAACCTGGACATGAAGACGGAACTCGCGGACGAAATTCGTCGCGTGCGCCTCGATCCGTTTGCTGACGCTGGTTTATTGGCCGATGCGGCATCGGCTTTGTTGCGTATTGGCGACGAAGCCGAAGCGCGACGCACGTTTGGCGAGCTTGGTGAACGAGCACCGCGGGATCCATGGGCACGCGCGTTCCTTGGCGATCGTCTGCGTAATGAAGGGTTTTACGAGGACGCATCGCTGGCGTATGCCGTGCTCGAAGAACTCATCCCGGACGAACCTGCGGCAAGCATTCGTTTGGCATTGGCGCACGCGGGTGCAGGTAGGCTCGACATATCGCATCGTATGCTTGGACGTGTCGCTCAAACGGGTGGACGAGCGGGAGACGCGAAGCTTGGGGAACTAAGTGGACGCCTTGCGCACGTATTGCTTGCAGAAGGACGAACGCGCGAAGGTATCGATGCGACGACGCTCGATCGATTGACCCGTGCAGCGCTTGAACTTCCCTACCCCACGGAAACGGTCGTGGTGCTCGTGCGCTCACCGGCGGGTGCTTTGCCCATCAATGTGAAGTTGTTGCGGGACGAAGAAGAAACGGAGCCTGACGTGATCGCCACAGGTATTGGCGCTTACACGCTTCACTTTGGAGCGGGCGAGAAGTCGCCGATTCGGTTGCGTTTGTCTCGGCCACAAGACTTGCCACCAGCGCGTGCAACGAGCGTGAAGCTTTCGGTGCTCGTGCCAGAGTCCGGCGGCAAACTTCCGCGTCTCGTGACGAGCGACGTTGAGCTTCCGTCCACCGGCAAGCCGGTGACTTTGCGTTGGAATGGCAGCGCGTTCGCATTGCCCTGAAAAAACTCAGGTAACGACGACGCGCGACGTTGCACGGTTGTCTCTCCGAACATTTGCTTGGCGCCCTGCCAAACCATGTGTTACGCGAGCAATCCCATGGGCAAACCCGATCTTTTTGCCAAACGCACACTCGCCGCGCAAACAGAACCGCTTACGAACGGGGCCGCGTCGTGGAAAGACGCACCAGAGATTGGCCTCGAACAAGTCCAAAGTGATGGAATCTTGGTCATCCATGACCCGACCCACCTGAAGACCCTCGAAGCTCCCTGGAAACTTGTGGGCGATGACGACGAGATTCTCGTGGAATACAAAATGCAAGGCGATCACGTCGATCGTTTGACCGTTTTGCAGATGCTCCTGCGTCGGCAAGCGCGGGAAATACAGCGTACCGAGCGGGGCAAGGTGCGACAAACGCCTTGGTCGGGGCGCCAAACCATTTGGGTTGCGTCTGCGTACGTGCCGCGGTGGGCAAAGGAATGGTACGCCCCAGCCAAACTCGCTCCGGGGTGTTACCGCTGGTCAAGCGAGCACTTTACGGGGCTGTGGATCGCGGCAAACGAGCTGCCACTCCACGACGACCTCGTTCCTTTTTTGATAACGCGAACCGGACGACCGTTGCTTGAGTTTTTGAACTGGGCCTATGAAAGTAAACCTTGGCCCTGGGTCAAGGATCTGGTACATTCGGTGGGCATGTTGTCGCAAGAGGCTCGAGACTACATCAAATACGAGTACCCGCTCGAGGACGAAGAGACCAAACTCAACGTGAAGTCCTGGATCTTCGCGTTCATCAACGGATGGCCGGATCTCGAAGCGGAACTGACGAAGCCGGCCGTCGAGAAGGCCGTCGAGAAGGCCGTCGAGACGACAGCTTTGGCTGAAGCACGTGACGCCGTCGTCTGCATTCTCCAGTTGCGCAAGTTGGGCGTTCGTCCTGAACAACTCGCCCGTATCGACGGTTGTGTGAGCCTCGACACGCTTCATCGCTGGCGAGCGCAGGCGATAACGGCGTCGTCAGCGGACGAAGCCCTGGCGAGTGATTAAGCGCAGAATGCGTTTGGATTAAGTTGGTCACGCGTCGACTGAGCAGACACTTCCAATTGCTGGACAAACTCGCATGACGCTTCCCATTGCTCCCGGAGATATCCTCTTAGGAAAATATCGTATCGAGGCAGTGCTCGGTCAAGGTGGCATGGGTATTGTCGTTGCCGCGCGGCATATTGAATTGGGCCAACGTTACGCCATTAAA
>JANORL010000559.1:0-3559 GCA_031415295.1 Polyangiaceae bacterium
GACATGGACTGCGGGCATCGTCGACGGCGCCGCTGCAGTACACGTCGGGCCGTAATTTGCGATAGTCGCCCGCACTTCACCCCCATAAGCGCTACGTTGACGCTTATGCTGGCCATTCGTCTCATCTTTTTCTTGAAAATCGCGGTCTTTTGCGTAGGCCGCCCGGGAGCGAGCCATTTCCCAGGGCTGTCGTTGTGGAAATGGAGATGTGATCAATGCTCAGGACGCTTATGGGGGAAGGGGTGAAACCACGTCTCACCGGTGGCGTTTTACGGTGTCATGTATTTCATGACGGTCGTCGAAAAATCGTTAAAGACGACCGTCAATTTCACGCATGACGCGGCAGGTATCGGCGATCCTCCGGCCATTCCACCGCTTGCAACCGTTGCGTCCGACGCTCCTGCCGGAACGGTGCCGTAAACAATGGGACCGGCGAATCCTGCAGGAAATGCTTGTGCTCCAAGTGCCCAATACGTGGTGCCTCCAGTCACGGGGCCGGGACCCATGGGCGTTTTGGCATCGACGTCGGTTACGTAATACCCGAGCGCACTAACGGCAGCCATCCAGCTTACCGTGGGCAAACCCATACCATCGGTCGTCATGTCAATGGCGTGATTACCCGTCATGCCGTCACACGTCATGGGTACGTCGCCGTCCCGCTTCAATACCCAACGCACGTCTTTGGCTTCAAGACCTGGGCTGCGAAGCATAAGCGTGCTTTCGCCGGTATCGGCAATACCATCTGCGTCGGTATCCACGAGCGTCATGGTCGTGGGGAAACTGCGATTCATGAATCCGCCAGGACCGACCTGGAAAGGGAACGTCGGAAAGTTTGCTTCTGCGCCGGCAATGGACACGTCAAGCTTCACGAGCAAGTTTTGCATGGGAATGGATTCTATTTTCGTCCCATACGGCGTCGACGTCGCTTTCATCGGTACCGTCACAGGAATGATGGTGCTCGAATCGTATTTCTTGTTCGCGAAATCGAGGGACGGATGGTCGATCGTGACGGTGTAATTGCCCTCGAGCTTGAGGCTGGGAGCGGCAGCAACCGTGAAGTGGATCTTCTCTTCTGCGCCCAATTGCCGCTCGTTGAAGGCTTCGAATCCTTTGGCGACCACGATGTCATATTCCGCGCCAAACGCCAAAGGCGCTGCCGGCGTAATCGTCAAATGGCGCCCCGAACCTTTTACCGATGCCGCGACTTTCGCGCCCGCTTGGTTCCGAAGCTCCACAAGTCCAAGATTCTTCGTATTCTCGAAGAGCGGATGCGACAACGTGACCGTGATCTCTCCTTCGCTGCGGACGTTTGTCGCGCCATCACGTGGCGATGAATTGAGCACGAAGAATTCGCGGGACGTGAGCTCTTCCAGGTATTGGACGACGTCCTTCTTTTCGCCATCCGTCAGCGTGGTATTCGCGAGTTTCAGCATCGCATCGACTGCTTCATCGAGCGTCCAAGCGGCGCCATTAACGAGCCAGCTCCCGTGGCGATATGCGCCCACGAGGCTCGGAACGACAATGGGATGCGTGGTTTGCGTGCCGCCCTTATCGAGACGCAAGCCTTCGGTCGTGAGTGGTCCGGCGTGGCATCCGCCGCAATTGGCTTTTCCATTAAAAAGGGCTTCACCGCGTTTGCCGGCCTCGGTCAAACTGCCATCACGCAAGGTTTTCCCATTGGATTGCGGAGGTGGGACGACGGACGTCAAGTAATCGTAAAATCCTAGATGTCCCGCGGTATCGATCGTGAGGCCAATCGTGGGGCCAGGGCTTCCAAAGAGGTACGAAAAGAAATCGTACGCGTCGCCTTCCCAACCGATCATGGATTGTTTTTCCATCCAAAACATCGGCCTGCTCGAAGATTCTGAAAATCCGCCAGCAGACCAAACGTTTCCATCGGAAATGGCATCGACGTGGCAATCAGCACAGCTATGGTTGACGCCTCCTTTGGCACCTACCCCCGTGTACATCGATTGTCCGAGCTTGGCACTCGTTCCACGAGGATCCCCTTCGAGCTTTACGACCTTGTCCAGCGTGCCGTCCGCATTGGTTATGGTCACAGCGTACGTCTGTGCCCCGTGCACATAAAGACTGTTGCCACTGGCGAGAATCGCGCGCGGCCTACCTTCGGCCGCAAAACGGTTTTTCTCGGCCAACGTCGTCGGATCGAGACCAACCACCGTATCGCTACCTTCGAACGTCACCCACAACGTATCGTTGGCCAACGTCAAACCGAACGGACGCACAGCAAGCCCCGTCGATCCAACTTGGCGCCCAACGTCCACGCCCACGATTTCTTGGCGCGTGTTGGTATCGTAAACAGCCACGGAATGGCGAAATGCCGTCATGCCTGGTTGATTGGAAAGCTCCGCAATGGCCACTCGTGTCGTCGAGACATACAGTTTGTCCTGGGCGGCCCAAATACCACCAATCGTCGAACCGACCGATTCGATGTACCCTTTGACCGTGAGCGTTTTTGTATCGACCACGGCAATGTCGTACATATCGTTGCGCTTTTCTGCGGGGAACTGCAAACGCTCGCTCACGCCCGAACAATACGAAGTAACGAACAACGTGGATCCGTCTTCGCTGAGCGCCAACTTGGTGGCATTCTTGTTCGTGGCCACGCGGCCCGTAACTTGGCGCTTCACAATATCGACGACGACAATACCACCTTCGGTCGCTAGAGAAACATAGGCCGTCGAACCATCCGGAGAAACGACGACATCGGCTGGTTCATCACCCACCCACAAAGCATCCACGAGTCGTCCCTTGGATACATCGACAAACCCCAGGGTATCTCCGGCTTTATGCGTGACGAGTATCGTGTTTTTGCCAGGAACGGACGCCAATGCAGAAGGCCAAGGTCCAGTCAGAATGCGCCCGGTGACGGTGCCGGTCGCAGGATCGATTCGGCTGATATGCGGATCGAAAAGGTTCGCCACCCAGATCTCGCCATTGACTTCAGCAAGCGACGACGTTTGGTAATAATTGAAATGCTCGTACGGAACGTCTTCGACAACCGTCAAGATTTGCGATTCCGCACTGCCGTCGATGTTGAACTTATACACACCGGGAACGATGGGCGTGAAGCGGTAAAACCCATCATTGCCTGGAACCAGGACATTGGTGTTGAGCGGTGGCGCCGAATCGAGAAGCCACGCGCCGGCTGTGGAGTTTTGCAGATAATAGGTAGCGCCTGCCGGAAAACGCTTGGTCGCTTGTAATGGCAAATCCGCAGCCGTATTCGACGGTGTATTCCGCGGTCCATCGGTGATGACGACGCAACTCGCACCAGCCGAAACGCTCACCGCCGTGACGAGCGACAAAAATCCAATGTTCCTCTGCCCCCAAAGCCAAGTTCGCTTCATCGTATTCGACTCTCTGCGCGCGAAAGAAAAGTGGTCAATCGGATGCGCGCTCGCCACAATTGCCAGCCGAACTCAATATCGGCAGGCGGCTTGTAGAGAGAGGGACGACCTCGTCAAGTCATCGCGGGCCAAATCAAATTTTTCGCAGCCGAAACGCCCCCGACTTGTGCACTTTGCCCGGCAAAGGC
>JANORL010000560.1:0-3822 GCA_031415295.1 Polyangiaceae bacterium
CGCGAGCGGCGTGACGATGATCGTCGCAGTGCTCATGTCGATCCCGCTGCTCGCGGGTGAACGAGAACGCGGGACGCTCGTTTTGCTGAATACGGCGCCGATTCGTGACGTGGAGATCGTCATCGGCAAGTTCCTCGCCGCATTCGCCATGATCGCGCTCATCACGATGCTCAGCATCTACATGCCGTTGCTCGTGTTCGTGAACGGCAAGGTGAGTTTGGGGCATGTCGCCGTGGGTTATTCGGGCATCTTGTCGCTCGGATCCGCAGCGCTCGCGATCGGCATGTTCACGTCGTCGTTGTCGAAGAGCCAAGTGATGGCGGCCATCTTGGGCGGGGTGATCTTGGCGCTGATGGTGACTTTGTGGCTTCTCGCCAAAGTCGCCGACCCGCCGGTGAGCGCCTTTCTGTCGGGTTTGGCTCTGCATCATCAGCGTCAATTCCCCTTCATGACGGGCGTTTTGAAGCTCGAGAACGTGGTGTATTACGTGGCCGTAACGTTCTTCTTCCTGCTCGCGTCCACCAAGACGCTGGAGGCACGGCGATGGCGTTGAAACCGAAAGAGGCCGCGGCGGCTCCGAAAGAAGCTGCCAAGCCTGCAAAAGAAGCCCCGACGCCGTCTGGCGCGGGAGCCTTGGACAAACTCGCTCCGTACCTTGGCGCTGGGTTTGTCGTATCGCTCGGCCTGGTGTTTGTCGGAGAACGCTTATTCGGAACCATCGACACCGCCCGAATGGCCCTTTCGGGGCTTGGCGTGGCGGGTGCCGTTGGCACGACAGCGCTGCGTTTCGCTCTGCTTTCGGGCCAAAAGGACGTGCAGCGGCAACGCATCGAACGCACGCTGGGGTTATTCTCGGTCGTGGGTCTCGCGTCGCTCGGTTTGTACTTCCTCGCCAATACGGACATAGGTCGCGGCCTCGTTGGCATCACCAACGCCACCCCGGACAAACGCGCGCGGTTCGATGGAGCCACGACGGTTGCCTGGATCGTGCTTGCTGGCCTTTCGATCGCGCCGATCATCTTTGGCGAAGCAGCGCTCGCTCCGATGCGTCGTGCGCCGCGCGTTGAAGTTCGTCGCATCTACGCCGCAGCAGCGGCGGGATTGACGCTAGCGTTTGCCGCAGCGTATTCCGCGCTGTTTGTGTACGCCGCGGGCGAACTCGATGTGAAGGTGGATCAGTCGTACTTCCGCACGGCAAAAGCGAGCGAATCGACGAAGAAGATCGTGGCGTCGACGACCGAACCGGTCGAAGTGCGCGCGTTTTTCCCGCCGCTCAACGACGTCGGAACGGAACTCAACGCGTACCTCGCAGACATCGCCAAAGCCGCGCCAAACTTCAAATACGGCTTCTACGATCGACTGCTCTACCCGCAACTCGCCAAGGACAACAAGGTCTCGCAAGACGCGGTGCTCGTGATCTTGAAAGGTCCGTCGCGAGAAACCCTCACGCTCGACAAAGAGATGACCAAGGCGGCAGCGAAGCTAAAAACGCTCGATGCTGACTTCCAAAAGGCTCTTTTGAAGGCGATGAAGGAACCGCGCACGGCGTACATGACCGTGGGTCATGGCGAGATCAACGAAGGTTCGAGTACGGCCGAAGGTCGCTCGGGCAAACTTCTGCGCCGACTGCTCGAGGGGCAAAACTATTCGATCAAAGACCTCGGCATGCCGCAAGGTTTGGCGAACGATGTGCCGGAAGACGCGTCGGTCGTGATCGTGTTTGGTCCGACGCAATCATTCACGCCTGAAGAGGTTTCGTCGCTCGATCGGTACGCCAAACGCGGAGGCAAGCTGCTCATCGCGCTGGATCCCGAAGGAAAAGGCGACCTTGGACCGTTGGCGAACATCGCGGGTCTCGCGTTTGATCCGACGACGGTGGCGACGACGGATCAGTTCTTCGTGCCGCGTCATCGCAACGCATCGGACAAGGCAAACCTCATCACGAATAGGTTTTCCTCGCACGCTTCGATCTCGACATTGAGTCGAGTGTCGTCGCGGGCTGTGGTGTTGATGCCCATCTCTGGATCGCTCGAGAAGAAGCAAACGGACGCGAAAGTGGATTTTGTTCTGCGTTCGTCGGCGGGAACCTTCGGGGACAAGAACGGCAACTTCGAGTTGGATGGCGACGAGAAAAAGGCGACGTTCAACCTAGCTGCTGCGGTGTCGCAACCTCTCGCGGACGGCGTGAACAAGGACAAGGTCAAGGGTCCTGCGGAGACGAGAATGTTCGTCATTGCAGATGCTGATTGCTTGAGTGATCTCGCGATTGGGTTTGCCGAAACGAACCAGATCTTTTTCGTGGATGCCGTTCGTTGGTTGAGTGGCGACGAGAGTTTCAGCGGAGAGATCGCGACGCCGGAAGACGTGCGGATCCAGCACACGAAACAGAAGGACGTCTTCTGGTTTTACGGGACGATCATTGGAGCACCTGCGCTGTTGTTGGGCATGGGGCTTCTCGTGACGCGGCGAACGCGCCGCACAATGCGGAGGCAGGCATGAACCTAGGACGTGGGTTATTGATTCACGTGGGGCTGTTCGTGCTCGCGTCTGGTGGCGCGGCCCGGATGTGGATGCGTGACGAGCAACCAAAATCGATCGCGCAATCGGAAGCGACGGTGTGGTCTGGACGTGCTGCCGACATCGAACGAATCGTGTTCGACGGCAAGGCGAAGAAGGTCACGCTCGAAGCGAAGAAAGACGACCTCGGTGCGTATTATATCGGAGCGCTCGAGCGAAGCGCTCCGACTCCTCCACCCGCGGGCAGTGCGGGAGCACCTCCTGCACCGGCCCCGGCAAAAACTGGGAAAACCGAGTTTGTCGCGGTAGGTGCAGCGCAGAAAATCGTCGATGCGATGGCGCCGCTCAAGGCGATTCGCGCGCTGGGTCGCATTCCCGAGGATCGTTCGAGCGAGTTTGGCTTGTCCGAACCCGAAGGCACGTTGATCGTCACTGTCAAGGGTACGGAGCGTAAGCTCGTGATTGGCGGGACAACCCCTGGTGGTGGAGATCGTTACGTACGGGATCCGTCGTCTGGCGAGACGTACGTGATTGACGGTGATGCTGTTCGGGATTTCGACACGGCTGAATCGCGGCTCATTGAACGCGACCTTCACGAATGGAAGGAAGCGGAAGTCACGACGGCGGATCTCAAGGCGGGTGACAAGACGCGGCAGATCGTTCGTGGAGGACCCGAGGGCAAACGGTTCTGGGCGGATCCCAGTGCAGCGGATCAGAAGGAAGAGACCATTGCCAACTGGATGTCGAAGCTCGATCGGTTGCGTCCGACGGACTATGTGATGACCACGCCCGCGGGCAAACAGGACATCGTGCGTATCGATTATTCCGCAGGGTCGCGTAAGCTCGGGTTTGTCGAAGTGGCCCGCATGCCGTCCGCCGATCCAACGGGCAAACCTGACTACCTCGTGCGCACGGAACGAACTCGGCTTTTCGCCAAAGTCCCTGCATCAGCCGCCGAGCAAATCGAGCAAGATCTCAGCTCAGTGCTGAAGTAGTCCCCTTCCCTCATCTACGACGTCGGTCGAAGACCGGTTTTCAAGCACGCGCGGGTACGCGTCCAAGGTGTGACGTCGGTCGAAGCCCGGTTTTCAAGCACGCGCGGGACCCCGAACTCGCCCGCCCAAGCTCGGGCTCAAACAGCGGGGTCCCCCCCGCGTATGCTTTATTTTTCGGTCTTCGACCTCTTTTTCACAAGCCACGTCCTGCTTCCGTTTTGTCTCTCTCGGGGGGTATGGGGGGCAGAGCAGTCGGCGCAGTTCTTTGGGCTGAAGGCCCAAAGAATTATGGCGCCGCCTGCGGAGCCCC
>JANORL010000561.1:0-5105 GCA_031415295.1 Polyangiaceae bacterium
GCGTGCCTGAATTTCGATTGGAATTCGATGGTGCATGGGCGCCGCGGCAAACGCTGCAAACGGTTCCTGTCTTCGTTTCCTTGTGCCATGCGTTTCATGGCCTTCGTCTTTGCGGCGGATTGGCCACGACGTTTCTCTTGACCGAACCATTACACGATGCTCCGAAAACCAATACGCTGCACCTGACGTTGGCGGCAAGCTTACGCATGGGAACCGAATTCGTAATTGCCGGACCCCTTTCGATTCGTGCGGACGTGTTCACGCTGGTGCGTTTTACGGAGCGAACCTTTGGACCTGCATGCGCGCGACTCGACCCGCTGAGCGCTTTTGGTGCAGGCGCAGTTGTTATGGGCGTGTGGTCATTTGAATGAGCGACCTGGTGGTTACTCGGGAATCTCGGGCGAACGTATCACGCTGCTCTCGTTTCTCCTCAGGTTGGGCATTCGTGTAGAAATGAACGGACGTTCTTGGGCTCGGCCGTTGCTTACCTTGCGGACGGTCACACCTGTGTGGTCTCCAAGGGGGTTTTCATGTGGTTTTTTGCGTTTATTGTGGCGTTCTTGCTCATCGCACCGTCAGCGTTCGCCACGCCGTCGGTGGGCGCGATCTGGCGATACGAACGCGCGTACGACGCGCGGGTCGTCACGGATCTTCGAACCATCACGCTTCCCAGCATCCACGAAGGTGCGTCGGTATCGACCGATCCGGGTATCGCAAAGACGATATTTCTGGTCGACGTGGTGAATGGTGTCCGCAAACATCTGAAACAATATGACACGCAATGCCGCTGGAGGGACAATTCGCGTGTGGTCCCGGAATGCACGGCCGTGAAGGACCTGCGCGACGATATCAATTCCTGGAACGCACGCATTCTCGCTAATGGGCGCCTTCGATCGGACCAGGAACTCGGCGAAATGCTGGATGTGATGCGTGTCCTGGCGAAGAATATGGAAATCGCGCCACGGCCTGCTCCCCGATTTGAGCACCATCGCTCTTTTACGTTGGGTGGGCCGCTTGGTGCCGCGCCGACGTTTGCCGGCGGCGGCCTTCTCGCTTTCGCGACGGGCGGCGGTCTCGCGGTGACAGGTGGCGGCGCGCAAGATTATGCGTTTTTCCGAAAGCTCGTGCAGAATCGAGAAGTGCCGAAAGCAGACATGCTGACGGTGGAGGGATTTCTCCGGGAATTCGAATTGCCGATCGTCTTCGCTCCGGCTTGCCGCGAGCTCGTTTGTGTAAATCCCGCCGCTTTCGTCGATTGGCAAAAAGGACGTCTCTATGTGCAGCTCGGAATGAACTCGGCAGTCACGCCTCAAACCTTCCATCGCAAGCCATTAAACCTTTCAGTGGTGCTCGATGTGAGCGGCTCGATGGCCGAAACCGACGATACCGAAAAATCGCGGCTCGAATGGGCGAAAGACGCACTCATCCGAACCATCAACGAACTCGATGCGAACGACTACCTGTCCATCGTGCTGTTCGACACGAATAGCGAGGTTCTATTGCGACCCGAGCGGGTACGCGACAAAGCGCGAATCATTGCAATGGTGAAACCACTCATGCCGCGCGGTTCGACGAATCTCGAGGCAGGGCTGCGCGATGGTTACGTGCAGGCGAGTCGATACGCAGATAGTTTGTCGGGGTACGAGCAACGGGTCATTCTCATCTCCGACGCTGGCCTGAACACTGGCGTGACGGATACCACGGCGATTCTGCGACTCGTGACCGATTCCGCAAGTCGCGGTATTGGTCTTACGACGCTCGGGCTTGGGGAGAACTTCAAGCAGGACTTCATTCACGCCATTACGAACAGCCGAGGCGGTAATTACGTATTCGTGCATTCGGGCAAGGACATGCAGCGGTACTTTGAGGCTTTCGATTTCCTCGTGACGCCGATTGCGTACAATTTCCGGGTGCAAGTCAAGCTGACGGACATTCAGGCGAAACTGGTCGCCGCGTATGGCGTAGCGACAGAGGCGGGGATGCAGCCGGTGCGGGATTTGATCGACATGCCAACGCTTTTCTTCAGCGGGGAAGGAGGGGCCATTCTGCTCGAGTACGAGATCAATTCTTCTGATTGAGGTGAACGCGATTAAAGCGCGTCTTTCAGGCATGCGTCGCAGGACGTCGCTCCAACCAATCCGGTTTACTCGACCACCGTGCCCCGTTCGCTGCTGACAATCGGCACACCGGAGCCGTAGATCGTGAGTTCCGCGGCGATCGCCGCGTTGTCGGACCAGACGTCGAAGCGTCCGCCAGCAAAGGTGCCGTCGGAAAGCGTGAAGCGGCGGGTGCTGCTTGCAAGTTGGTCCCACGTGCCCGTCATTGGCGTTGCGCCCCCGACTGTCACGGTTTCGCCATCGACGGTAAAGGAGACAGGGTAGCTCTTGTCTTGCGGCAGCGGCGCGTAGTCGCCCTCGGAAAGCGCCTCGGTTGGCGAGCTAGGCTGCGTACTGGAGGCAGCGCTGTTCATGGCCCGGTCGGCGACAAATGTCACCTCTTGCCCGAACAGGGCGCTGATCGACGGAGTAGGCGGTGGCTGCCCCTGCCCGGCGACGGTCAACGAACCGCAGCCACTGACGACAAGAAGTGAAATCATCACGATCGAAGTGAGTACAGATCGTCGCATTGGGGTAACTTTCGAAGAAAAAGGTGCTTTTCGCAGCTTGCTGAGCGCGCGTCGCGCAGCATGCGCTGCCCGACGATAACGTCAACCGCCCCGACGTACAATGGTTTTTTACGGTCGGTTCACCGCGGAACGATGGTGGTCACTTTAGCCTACGCGCCCACCACCAAACCTCATCGCGACGAACGATCCGCGAAGTCCTCACCGAATCGCTCTTTCGAGTATTTCGCACGCCACCCGTCGCTCGCCATGTATTTTGCGGCGAGATCTCCGCCCCCCTCCTTTGCGAGATCCACGGTCTCACCGCTTTCCGTCGTGAAAGAAAGGCGCAGCAGGCCCTGGTCGATGGCACGCAGAAAAGCAAAGATAGCCTCGTCCACGCAATCGGGGATGAGCACGTGCGGGGGCACTTTGCCATTAAATGGAATCGCTGCGCGTCGCCATCGTTTGGCCACGGGCGTTTGGGAATGCGGCAAGAGCTGCATGTCGCAGCTTTGAATGGCGACGTCGCGAACGTGGCGGACGAGCAGTTCGCCGAGTTCTTCGACGGCTCGTCGGGGCATGGGGAGTTCGTCTTGGTTGCGGGCGAGTTCCGGTGCAAAGACGCCCCAGTCGGAGGGGATATCTGCGAAGTCGTCGATGAAGCGCTCCTTTGAATACATCGCACGCCATTCACCCGTCCCGATGTACCAGCCGACGGGCTCGCCCGCACCGATCACCGACCAGTCCACGGTTTCCCCGGATTTTATGGTGTAAGAAAGGTGAAGGTGGTCCGCATCGTCCATCGCGTAGAGCACCCCATAAAGCGTGGTGTCCACGCATTCCGGTATGATGATTTCCGCAGGAACCTGACCTCCCGCGGCAGCGGCGGCGGCCCTCAATCGCTCCATGCCTGCTCCTGTGCGATCCAGCTTCGGTACCGCGTCACATTGCGGCATGGCCCAATCACGGACGTGATGCACGAGCAGCTTGCCAAATTCTTCAATCGCTTCGTTGGACATGTTCATTTTCCCCACGGGGTCCGAATCGGTCCCGCAACGCCGGCGTCTTTGAGTGCCTGGATGGCTTTGGCCACGGTGGCTTTGGCGATGTCGAGTTTCATGCCGCACTCGACCAAGGCTTCCGTTTCGATCTTGGCCATGGCTTCCCATGTCAGGGGCTGACCGGTTGTTACGAATTCCTTGTATCGCTTTAGTTGGGCACCTGTTACCTCGGGGTGTCTCTCGACGCCCAATCTTTTGAGCTCGGCGTCGGAAATGGCGAGCGCCTTGTTCGGATCGTAGCCGGGTGTCCCTTCGAACGCCCTTTTCGCCGGCACATGATGTCCCTTACCTTGCTTGTACGGTTCGAGCTTCGCGGGCTCTGGTTTGGCTGCGGGTGCAGGCGCTGGAGCCTTCGGCGTCGCAGCCTTGGGCGGAGCGGTTGGCGTATTCGCAGGTTTGGCGGCGGGTGCTGGGGTTGTCGTGGCTGGTGCTGGCGCGGCGGCCATTGCGGTGACCGATTCCTCATCGCCCCAGCGGCAAAACACGATTGCCAGGTTTTTGACACCATTGCAAAACACCGTGGCGCCATTGGTTGCGAGCGCAACGCCACCGATACACAACGGCACGCCCACCGCAGCGCCGCCCCCGGTCAAACTCATCCCGCCGCCGACGATCGCGCCGTCGACGCCGACGAACATTTCTACACCGCCAAGCACGATTTCGGTGCCCGCTTTGGCTAACCGCGCCTCACGGGTTCCTTTGGGCAAAATCCCGTTATCAATAAGGGCTTGCGTGATGAGCGTCCCGCCAGGCACCGCCGCCGGAGTGGCCGCAGAGAACACTCCACCGACGGCTTGCCCTACCGGCGTGTCGATGAAGCTGACGGCATTTGGGTCGGCCGCAAAACGCTTGTCGTCGACGATGAGTGGCAAATGCGTACCAAACACGTCGTTGATAAAGGCAGCGGGTTCTGGCAAAGGCTTCGGACGCGTGGCTTTACGCAGTTCGTCCCGCAATACGTGCGTAATCTTCTCGGCATGCGCAACCGTGAATTTATCACGATTCGTCACGGAAATGGGCATGCCCACTTGACCCAACGACCGTTTGTCCACGGACATCGGGACTGGTGGAGGATCAGGCGCGCATTCTTGCGACAAGATGGCGACCAGCGCTTCTTGCGCCGCTTGCGTAATCGGCAACTCCCTCAAACCTGCGGGCAGCGGCGCAGTTTTATTCGACGATAACGTTTCGCACCGCATGTGGTGGTACGGCCAAGGCAAACTCGCGGCATTGTCACGCGGAGCATTGGGATCGAAGCGAACGAGCACGCTGGCTGTTTTGGCGAACGCCAACAAAGCCTCGGGATTGCGATCCGAAACCGTTCTTCCACTTACGAGATTTTGTGCCCAAAAGGCGGAGTCGGAATCTACCGTCGGCGGTCTCACGCAAGGCTCGATGATCTGAGCACTCGGATTGAGTTCGCGCAATACCTCCCACGT
>JANORL010000562.1:0-4735 GCA_031415295.1 Polyangiaceae bacterium
TACGTTGCCGATGATGTAGTCGGGAAGGCGTGTTTGTCTTGGCACGGGGGGCTCGGAGGCTTTCGCGACTGGCGCAGGCGTGAGGGCGTGACGCGGTGGCTCGCTCGAGCAGGCGCCCAAGAAGACGGCGATGCTGAGGGAGGCGAAAAGCGAGCAACGAGCGGCGCGTCCGAAGGTCGAGGGCCGCGATCGTGTGTACGATGGCGTGTTCGAGGACGTGGGTTCCATCATTTGGGACATCGTAAACGTAAACCTTGCGGGGATCCATCGCCATATGTCCTCATGCGCTCTCGAACACGATGGCCATCACACACGCGACGTGCCTCGCGCAAGGGCATGATGGTCATCAACGAGATTGAGCGGAATGCCATCACCAAGATTGAGCGGTCACACCCGTGGAGCAACATTTCGCCGAGAGCATGAGACGAACGCATCGGCACGGGGCGCAAGTGCCTCGTGTCGGCTGTATTTCACGCAGCCGCGCAGTTCGTACTGGACAGGCGCTTGTTTGGGGAACAGAGTCTGCTCGCGGTACGCGCGTTTTCAGCGCATTTCAACCGTCAGGGAGTTGCCCATGTTGAAAACGTTCATCATTCAAGCGCTTGCCGCGGGGATCGCCGTTTATGTAGCGAGCAAAGTCATTCCTGGCGTGCGAATTCGCAAGAACCAGGCGGCGTTTGGCATTGCGGTGGCCTTCGCGGCACTCAACCTCGTTGCGGGCTGGTTGCTCAAGGTCATCCTGGCGCTTGTGCTTCTCCCCGCTGCGATCCTCACGTTCGGCCTGGCGTACGCAGTGATCGGCCTGACGGTGAATGCCATCCTGCTCTATGTCGCCGACCTGTTCATCGACGATTTCGAGATCGAGGGCTTCTGGCCGCTTCTCCAAGCGGCCGGGCTCATCTCCATTGCTGCATGGATCTTGCCGCGGATCTTTTGAACGCAGAACGCCGCTTCATTTCGTGTTTGGCGAATACTTGCGCGACAAGCGGCCCATTCGCTGATGATGCGATGCAAATAAATACGGATCAATGGAGAGACCTTGGTCATCGTGAAAGTCGAAATCGATGACTTCGCCGCCGGGGCCGCTCAAGCAACAACCGACGGCGCAGGAACTGCGGATCGGATGGGTGAGGAGGTGATTTGGCCTGAGTTTCATGGGAGTGATTGGTGCCACCACCTGAAAGGCGCCGCTCGAACCCGGTCTGGAGATCATCGTTCACGGTGGGAACAAGCGCGCGACCAGCCAACGTGCTCACTCCACCAACGCCTTGAATACCGCATCCGATGCGTCCTTGTAAAACTCAATCTTGATTTTTGTCCACAATTCGTCCGGTAGATCGTTGAGCTGCCGGCGTGCCGCCACCGGCATCAGAAGCGTTTGCGCCTGCTTGTCGACCGCCAGCTCGGCCAGCGCTACGGCATTCGGAATCATCTCGATTGACCCACCAAGGTTCAATGCACCGACGACAACCGTACCCCCTCGCGTGTTGCGTCCGACCAGGCTGCCGCAAAGCGCAACCAGCACCGGCAACCCAAGCCCCACGCCGCTCCTGTCGGCATCCATCGAGCGCATCTGAATCGAGAACTCGTGCTCGCGTGGATTACGATCCCCCACCAACTCCTTCGCCCGCGTGTACAAGTTCTGCTCGCCGACCCTTACGCTCTCGCGGAATGCCGGCGGCGTCGGCTGATTGAGCACCTTCACGCCCGCACCAGGGCCGCTTGCAACCTCGATGCGGTAAAGCCCCGGCCCAGTCTCCGCACCGCCAGGACTCACCGCCCAGACCTGCCCTGGTGGCAATGGGTCGCTCTCGATAGCCTCGTCGCTGTGCAGCTCGGGCGTCGAGACAAACTGCTCCACGCCCTCCGCTCCGAGGATGTAGCTGAAGTGCGTGTTGCGGAATTCGCTCTTGAAGCAGCGCTTTTGTTGCTCCTTCACGCGCCGACGCGTCTCGAGAGCCATTCGCACAATCCACTCCAGATCCTCGTCGGGCACCGGCTGTTCGGGATCCGGGAAAAGCAGTTTTGTCAATCCACTCACGGTCTTGTTTACCGCCTCGATATCACGCCCGGAAAGCGCTCCGCCAAGGTGCACACGACCTTGCATCACGGAAACGCGGTTCCCCGAACGCAATTTGCTCCAACATTCGCTGAGAAAATCGCTCACGAGGCCGAAGTGGTTCGTAAAATGGTCGTTCGGATTGAGCTTCGGAAAGTCCCATCCAGGCACGAACGCGTGAAGCCGATCCATAAACGCCGTGTCATTACGCATTTCAGGGGGCAGGGGGCCGAGTAAATGCCCTATTCGTTGCTGCTGCTCCACATCGACATCGAAATTGCCGACCATGACAATGCATCCGTCAGCGCGAATGTTCTCTTTGCCCCGGCTAAACTGCCCCGCAGCCATATAGCCTTTCATGATGTTGACGCCGTCCTTCTGGTCGAACGAGATGCCCGACACTTCGTCGAAACAAACGACATCATATTGGCAAACCAGCCCCCGCTGACCGCTCGCGTTGTTCACGAACATCTTCGCCACAGTCGCCTTGCCGCCGGAAATCAGATGCGCATACGGTGAGATCTGCTGGAAAAGATGGCTCTTGCCGGTACCGCGTGGTCCAAGCTCCACCATGTTAAAATTTCGTTCGACAAACGGGATCATCCGCAAAAGCGTTACCCGTCGGGCACGCTCGGAAAGCGCCGATGGCTCGAGACCAATGGAGCGAATGAGAAAATCGACCCATTGCGGGGTCGTAAAAACCTTACGGGCTCGCGCTAACACATCGAGCACGTCCGACTTCGACATTTGAATCGGGCGCAGTGAATCAATGGCAAAGGGCCGACCGCCTTGCTCCTGGGCGGTAATGCCGTCGTATGAAACCGTGACCTCCGCGTAAAACCCGTCCGTCAGCATGCGCTCGTTGTCGCGAACCAATTGGTCATCAATGCGAACATCACGTAGCGCGAGGCTCGGCAGTTCGGCAAGGTAACAGTCGTTTTTCGCGTCGAGACGTGCCCGAATGATATCGATCAGCTTGATCGAACCGCCCTCTTTGGCGCGTGCCTTGAAAAGCTCTTCTTCGCCCGTGCGAATCGTTCGGTCTCGAAGCTGTTTCTCGACAATCTGGAGTCCCTCGGCGATCTCCGCTTCGTCAATGCTGGCACAATACCGACCAAGCAGAAACTCGACGACATACGTTGGAACCGGGTATTGGCGCGAATATTTACGAACCAGGTCCTTGCGAACCAGGTATCCGTCGAGGACCGTGGCTGCCAACTGGTCAAGGCTGTCGAGTGTCATTGTCATGTGGTTTCTCCGACGGTCGTAGGCTTGCGGTCGAGGACGTTCCCCGCGGCGTCCACAACCACAATGGTCGCTGCAGCTCCTTCGTGCGAGTCATCGGCAACGGCGAGGCTCGCTTCGCCAGCGGGCCCGACCTCTTTCGTCGACGCAGCAATACTCGTCGCCGCCTGTTTCCAATTGAGACGCAGATCCACCCGAACAGACGGATCGTTTGTCGTGACACTGATGCGACAGCGCATGCCTCGCCAAGAGACGGTCGCAATCGTTGCGTTTGTCGAAGCACCACCTCGCTCCACGACGAGTTCCGGGACAACACACTCCTGTAGACTCACGCCACCGTGCGAATAATCCGTGTTCAGGGCAAAACTGCCGGCGCCAGAAGGCGATGCAATGCGTACATGCTCGTTCCAGTGCCAGCCATAGACCGGAACGTTCGGTAACGCGTCACCCTTCACCGTTGCGCATCGTGACCATTTCGTTTCCGTGAGATGCGACGGCAGTTCAACGCGTGGCAGTCCGCCCGGCACGAGCAGCCATCCGTGATCCGTCACGACACGGATCCGCGTCCATCCGCATTCGAGTAATCCCGTGATCTTATCGACGAGCGTCTCGATTTCCGTTTCCAAGTGCGCGGCGAGCTTCGCTTGGACCTTGTGGCCGAGTTCGTCCAGACGACCGGTTTCCAGCCACGCACCCGTTGCTCCTTGTTTTGCCGGGCGTATTTCATCATTGAGCAAATCCAGGCCACGGGCCGCCATGACATCCCTCAGACGCGCAGCGGTTGCGGCTTGCCCACTACTCTTGAATCGAGGATTAAAATCGAACATGTCGGTATCGGCTTCGAGTTGGTCATGTACGATCGTCGCGAAAGGTTTTGCTGTTGCCGTCACGGTGGGCAGAGGCGCCAGCCGATGACTCAGGCGCGTTCGTAATCCCTTGGCTTCGAGGCGATCCCGCAACATACCCGCCACATCGAAACGCAGTCCGTCCGCGAATATCACGCATGCGTCTTTCTCGTACGCGGTTCCTGTCACCATCGCCCGCGCGCTCGATTCGGCTCCCTGCACGAGACTCTGGAAGTGCCGCGCCGAAGCATCGAGCCACGGCAAGTACAAGGCACGAACCACTTGGCCCACGAGCGTGACGTCCGCCTGTGTTTTCACGGAGCACATCGCCTCGAGCGCGGCGCGATCGCCGCGCCATCCACCCGTTGCATAACCCTGGATGGCCGCGGCGACTGTCGCACCACCGAGCGTCGTGGATGCCAACGTTGCCAGCCGCGAAAGCGGTTCCAGCGCCACGGCCAGCGGACTTTCGCCCAATTGCGCCCACACCCATGCCCGTCTGGATCCGTGTTCGGTTTCGAGCGCGAGCACTTTTGTCAAAACACCCGTATGCGGAAGCTTCGTGACAGCCTCGAGGTCCTTTCGC
>JANORL010000563.1:0-1502 GCA_031415295.1 Polyangiaceae bacterium
TTTCGTCGGGTAATTCGATACCTCAAACGTTGGCGGGACGTCCATTTCGCCAGTGAGGGACGCGCCGCACCTACGGGACTTGGTCTTACCGTTGCCGCATATCACGACTTTCGGGTAGCGAAAGTCAATTCATATTCCGCGTCGGCAACGTATGATGATTTTGCCGCCACGGAAGCGCTCGTGCGAGCCATTCGAGGACGATTCTCCACGACGTGGGATTCGAGCACGGGGCAAACCATGAAACGCCTGAAGCTTTCTTTTCCTCGCGCCCCGCAAGACGACGTTTTCGAGCGCATGACGAACCAGCAAATGCAAGAATTCCACCAGCGATTGGAAAAACTTGCGCAATGGCTCGAGCAAGCGCGAAGCACAGGGACAAGTGAGCCACTACGCCGCGCGTTCGGAAGTGACTTTCCCGAACGCTGAGACGCTCGCGTATTGAGCGAACGTTGCACGTCTTCAATTCAGTACAGACGGAATCAGGCGCCGTCAAAAACGCTGATACAAGAAGAAAAACCTCTGGACACGATGCCGTTCGGGCGCGTACTGTGCGCGCCTAGGCATCCTGGCCGTTCCATACCCTTGTGGCAGAGCCGATGAACGAAGCACTCGACACAGCCATCTTCGAGATTTTGCAGGCGCGTAGGGGCGCGACCGCGAAGGAAATTGTTCAGGCGCTCGGTCTTTGCGGCGTCCCCGTCGACAAGACCAAAGTCAACTCGCGCCTTTACACGCTCAAGACCCAAGGGGTCCTGGACTGCTCGGCGGACAAAGCCCCGGTTTGGTCGAAGGTGTCCTCCGAGCAGTCGAGTACAACCGCCCTAATTTCTGCTACAAATACCGTTCCGCAGGACCAACCGGGACCATTTGCATGGCTTCCTGTACAGGAAGAAATCATCAAAGCGCCAGCCAATGCAAGATTGTTCGTCGAAGCTGCTCCGGGGACAGGAAAAACTGCGGTCGCTTGTGCGCGTGTCGGCCATTTGTTGCAACAAGGTCATACCGCTGGTTGCATTCACCTCGTGAGTTTTACGCGCACAGCAGTGGCCGAAATCAGAAATCGAATCGTGGCCATGGTAGGCAACGAAGCCAAATGACAAAAGCAAATCGTGGGTGCAGGATCGAACGGGTCACAAGTCGACCACGATGATTGCCAAATATCGACGCGCGGCGAGGATTGCTGCCGAGGTGGGCATGGCCGGGCTCGTCAGGATGGACGTGGCGGTGGGGTTGGCGGGGAACTGGGCGGAGTCCGAACGGGTGGCGGTTTTGCATTGATTCCAGCGAGCCGTTTCCACTTGGCACCCTGTTTGAGGTCCTGTACGCTCGCGCGGAACACCATGGGCTGGGCCACGGGACATATCACAAACCTTCGCGCAGGCCGCACCGTGTCCTTTCGGCCGCGTGGCAACTCGATGTCACCGCGCATTGAATCCGCCCGGCTCTGCACCATCGATTTGGTGGATCCGGGCAACCTTCGCTCCGGCGACATCGCGCTTTGC
>JANORL010000564.1:0-3406 GCA_031415295.1 Polyangiaceae bacterium
CCATCGTCAACTGGGTAGAGGGAAAATGTCGAAAGCGCGCAGCGCTTGTCGACATTTTTCCTGACTAAGGTTGAGCGCGCAGCGCTCAACCGGTCGACAAACCAGAGTATGTTAGCGCTTACGGGGTGAACCCCCGCTCTCCTACGCCGCCGTCCAATACGCCGCGCGAATACGCTCGCAATAATCCACGAGATTCTGGCATCCCTTGGCGCAGGCTTTCACGGGATTGTCGAAGGGATCGGCCATCAACGCCGCGAGCATTCCATATGCGGATGCGTCGATTTTGGTCGGCGTATCGCCCAAGAAAAACCGTTTCTGGCCCAGCAACTCCGCTGCCGATTCCACGAGCGTCCGACCCATGGCATACACTTCCTCGCGCGCATGACGCCCTGTCCCTTGCGCTTCGACGATATTTCGAGCATTACGCCGTGCGAGTGCAACGATTGCCGGTAGTGCAAACTTGGGCACTCCGGCCGCAGCAATGATTGACGCGAGCGGCACTTTCATGATCTCGAAATCGTCGTCATTCCACCATCGTAAATACATCAAAATAAAATAAAAATCCGTCTCGAATAGGGACTTCAAGGCTTGGGACAATGCACGATCCTGTTTGCTCGATTGTTTTTCAGCAAGCGGATCGTTGTGTTTTTCTTCGAGGTATTCGATAATGTGATTCGAATCAGCGACCAGTCGATTGCCATCCGCGACGTAGGGCAACTTCTTTTTGGGCGCCTTACGTAGATCGCCCCGTTCACTGCGGTACGGTATTCGGGCCATCCGTAACCACGTCTCTAGTTTGAGCACAAATGGGCTTGTATCGGGCAAACCGAATGCGGGACCAAAAACGTAAACGGTAAGCATCGTTTGTCCTCAGTTCTCCGAACCTTCAGCGTCGGGACCGCCGTCTCCTGGCGGAGTAGGGGACGGATCGGGTCGCTTCGGTGCATCGCCATATTCAGAGAAAAGTTTTCTGGCGAGTTTGTCGAGAATCAATTGCTCGTGATAACTCGGTAATGAACTGATTTGCACCGTGACGCGGACCGTTTCACGGGGGCTTTTCACCATTTCCACCGAACCCGTATGCACCTTCTGGCCCGCTCCGGTTGTCGTGTATTTGAAGAGCAAATACCCGTGCGCCTGGTCCTTCTCGGTGATCTCGATGCCCATATCGACACGTAAGAGCCGCACTGCCGTGCCCCACGTTTGATCAAGCGAGTACGGCGATTCATACGACGTTGCGGCACGTGCTTCGTGGTCGGTCACGTCGACCAACACCGGACCAGCAACAAACGATGCGCAAAGAGCGATACCTAAAAGCGTGGACCAAAGGCTGCGACCCATGTCTTTCGGCATAGCGCAAACGACGCCACTCGGCCCAGAAATTGGTGCGCTTTTCGTGGAAAAGGAGAAAACTTATCGAAGTGGATATGTAAAAGTGCCGTTACAGGGTCGTGGACTTCGCGTCCAGAAACCCTTTTTTGACCGCTGCTTTTGCGGCATCATCGAGCGCGCTGGGGGACGCACCGAGTTCCACGAGACGCGCCTTTACGGTTGCAACGGATTCTTTGGAGACGAGACCTTCTTCGTACAAATCGAGGATGAGCGGCCAAGCACCTTGGTGTTCGCGAAGCAGACCCGCAACGGGCCAATCTTTCACTTTTAGCTTCTCATTCGGTGATCCGGTGAGATTGATGTAAATGGCTTTTACGGGGCGAAAGCCTCCGAGTGTGGCGCGAACCTTTGCCGCCAACGTAATCAATTCTGTCGCTTGCGTCGCGTCGACCCCTCCTCGAAGTAGTTCCTTGGTTGCGGTTTCGCCATCGAGGGTGCCGGACATGAGCCCGTGATAAATGGCGTAAACCACGAAATCTGCTTCGGAATCATCACCCATCAGAATTTCAGTGGCCTGGGTTGGGAGTTCCAAACGCCCACGGAGAAGATGCCCGAGCTTGTATCCGACCTGTTCCTTTAATGCCGGAACAATACGGTTAGGGTCGAGGTTGACCAGTTGGGTGCCCGCGATTTCCTCGAAAGCCTTGAGCATGACGCCATTTTGATCGACGCCGTCCAACGTCATTTTCGCTTCGAGAACTCGCTTGAAAAAACGAGGGCTTCCGCTGACGAAAATGAGCGGTCGGTTTTCTTTGCCCGAGGCCCCTGCACGGAGAGCCGCGTACACTTTTTCCATGGCTGGAAGCGTTTTGCGGTCGGCTGCTTTTTGCCTCAGCAGTTTGATCATGTCGCGCTTGTGAACGAAATGCGTATCGAGGTACGTGAGGTCGATGTCCGAGCGGACGACGGCGCCTTTATAATCGTTCGGGAGCAGTTGAACGGTCGTTTTTCCTGCTGAAATGCCCCGAACAAGAATGTCGACTTGATACTTGCCCGGGGCCACTGCACCTTCTTTTAATGGAAAGGCTGCGTCGATGTAACCCTCGCGATCGGTTTTACCTGGCCCAAGTTTAGCGACCTCTTTGCCATCAGATCCAAGAAGCACGGCGTTGAAGTCTGTTTCCTTCAATTCGTCTTGGGAGGATTCATCCAGCGGAGTTGCTTCACGCAAATCGGGGATTTCTTTTTCATTCACGAGACGGCCGCGAATGGGCACATTCGTCGTAGTGCCGAGCGTAGAATTCATGTCGGCATAAGGCTGTTTTTTGGCCATGAGGGGCTCGGTCTTCAATTCTGGCGTTGTTCCGACGTTGCTGGCGGGGACGACGTTGCTCGTGACCGGCATCTCGGACGGGGCAGCGCGGGGTTTTGAATCGCACGCGACGAGATCCGTTGTTGAGGCGCAAAGCAAGAAAACGGCGCAAAGCTTGGACATAGACGAACGCATGTTCGAGCCACGATATCAGACGAATCTGTTCGGCGAAATGACATTTTGGACATTTTTGGAGCGTATGCAGGATTCTGTACACGATCGAAGTTCGCGTGGTAGAGTACGCGTATGAATGCAGCCGCAGCCGAAGTTTTGACTGCCGAGCCGAAGAGCGCAGCGCTCGCCGCTCCCGTTCCGCTCATGACGTTCGAGGAGTGGGCGAACATGGACGAGGATGAGCCGGGAGAGTTTGTCGATGGAAGGATCGTGGAGGAAGAAGTGCCGTACCACGTGCATGAAATCATCGTGAGCTGGTTGGTGCGAATTCTCGGCATTTGGGGGGCTCCACGCCGTTGTCCAGTTTACGGTTCTGAGCACAAGGTCCGCGTTGCGCGCACGCGGGGACGAAAACCCGATCTCTGCATGTACGCACAAGGAACACGAATGCGCAATGCGGCGTTTTCCGCGAGTCCACCCATGCTCATCGTCGAGGTCGTTTCGCGTCAGGCACGGGATGTCAAGCGTGATCGTCATGAAAAACGGCACGAGTACGCGAAGTTTGGCGTGCAACACTATTGGCTCGTA
>JANORL010000565.1:0-4106 GCA_031415295.1 Polyangiaceae bacterium
CTGGCTCAGCACCATTTTCGAGGGGTTCTCGTTCGCCAAAGCAATGCCGAATGCCGAAGCATGGGTCACCCCATCGCCGCCTGCTGGGGTGTAGTTTCGATGATACTGCGCCAAATCGAGCGAGTAAACGAAATTACGCTCCACGATCACTTGCTGGGCATTGCTGACGTAAATGTCAACACCGTAGTTGTCATGCAGTTGGTTGTCCCGTACCTGATGGCCGATACCATAGACCCCTAGACCCTCGCCCCAATTCTCGAAGATCAGGTTTCCAACGATGACATCTCCTTTCGGCGTTAGATTCACTGCCGATGGCCAACCTCCTACATGGTTGAAAGCGCTGAAGCCTTCATTGACCCGAACATTGTGAAACACGACGTTTCCCTCGAAGTGCATGTTCTCCGACCCATCACCGCGATAAACGGCCCCACGCACGGAATCGTGAATCGAATTGCCAATGATGCGAATATTTCGGCCACCCGGTCCTTGCCAATTGTAAAGGTTGATGGCTGTTCGCTTCGCATAACGCAATTCAAGCCCCACGATGTCGTAGTATTGACCTCGCACCTGCAAGAGATCCTCGTCGGCCGCCGATTGGCTGCCATCCAAAATGGCCAGCTCACCGGGATACGAACGAACCACGATCCGCTCATTCGCGGTGGCGTCTTTGTCCAGTTTTACTGGACCAGTCCCCATTATCCCATCCATGACCGGTGAATGAAAGTAGACTCCACCACGGAGGAAAATGGTTTGACCTGGTTGTACCTTTTTGGCTGCTTTGTGCAGCGTTCGAAGTGGTGCGACTTCCGTTCCGAGATTCGAATCAGAACCGTTCAACGCAACAAAGAGATTGTTGGTCGACAGGTTCCCGTCGAGCAAGGATGACGTTTGCTCGGTCTTCACGCTTATCGAATCCGCAGACCCTGACCCAGCCACGTTTTTTGTGCCCTCTCCGGCAGCTTGCAGCTTGGTCGACGATGAATGGACGTGTTCCTTGCCGTGTATGCGGGACATGACGTTTTGCCTTATGAACGAACGAATCGCTGCGCCGCCCATTGCTGCGCACTGTGTCGTCGTCTGTTCTGGTGGATGTAGCGTGGCGCCGATGTGAACCATAAAGTCAGATTTTCTTTACCCCCGCACAAAACCGACGTACGGCACACTCGGTTAGAAGAAAGGTAAGGAAGTAGCAGTCCGAACCTGACTTATGTCGCTTTCAGTTCTGGGGTAATCATGAAAGACGCTGCTGTTCGAGCGGAAGTGGACGATGAACTCCGACGTTTGCTGGAAACGGGTTCCTTTCAGGCGGCGGTAACACTTGGGCTGCGCATGTACGGTCCTGAGGTATGCGGATTTCTTTACGGGCTGCTGCGTACAGATCAAGATACGGACGAAGTTTATGCCAGATTTGCCGCGCGACTTTGGGAGACAGCGCCTTCATTTCGTGGCGATTGCTCCTTCCGTACGTGGGTTTACTTGCTTGCTCGGCAAAGTGTCGCGCAGCATCTCCGTGAGCAACGTCTCAAGCTGAAGCACGAAGATCCATTGCCCGAAGGGTCAGACATACCGAAGATGGCGGTGCCAGTTCCGACGCAGACGCCATCTTACCTTCGCACGAAGGTTCGCGCGCGACTTGACGCACTACGCGAGACATTACCTCTGGACGACCAATCTTTGCTCATCCTTCGCATCGATCGACGACTTGCGTGGAAGGAGATTGCCGCGATCCTTCATGAAGGCGAGAATCCATTGTCCGAGGATGAAATGAAAGCCGCGTCGGCGCGATGGCGGAAACGTTTTGAGCTGTTGAAGGATCGAATACGCCAACAATTGGCGGCGCAAAGCGATAAGGAATCATGACGCGTAGCACTCGAAAGTCGGCGGGTAAAAACGGATCGGGCAAGAAAGCATCCAAGGGGTTGGGCGAATTGGAACCCTCTTCGTCGATTTCCGGATGGCCGGGTACGCCGTCGCGAATGCCACCAACAAGCCGTGAAGGGGAAAAAGTAGGCCGATACAAACTGAAGAAAATGGTTGGTCGTGGCGGAATGGGCGTGGTGTTCGACGCTTATGATTCGCGACTGCATCGCAGCGTGGCGATCAAGTTGCTTCCCGAGCATTTGTTGGAGAATCGGGAGCGGCGGGCGCGGTTTTTGCGGGAAGCGCGACTTGTCGCGAAATTGAATCATCCGAATATCGTATCCGTGTATGAAGTTGGGGAGACGGACCGGGAGATTTTCATCGTGATGGAGCGGCTCGATGGCCATTCGTTGCGACGGAAAATGGAAGATTTTCCCAATGGTTTGCCGCTACCGGAAGCCGTACGGATTGCTCGAGACATTGCCAAAGGCGTTGGCGAAGCGCATAAACGGGGCGTGATTCATCGTGACATCAAGCCCGAGAATGTGCTCATTTGCCGTGACGGCGTGGTGAAGTTGTTGGATTTTGGTTTGGCGAAAGCATTTTCGGCCGACGATGCGGCAAGTGCGTCCGCAACGACAGATATTGCGACGGGTGAAGGTGTTGTGGCCGGCACGGCGGCCTATATGGCACCTGAACAAGCTCGAGGCGAAACGTTGGACGCACGCGCTGACGTATTCGCGCTGGGTGTTGTTCTGTATGAAATGCTTGCGGGAAACCGGCCGTTCCTAGGGAAAACCAATTTCGAGATCCAGGCGGCTTTGTTGCGCGATGCGCCAGCACCCTTGCGGAATGTGCCAACGGGTCTGGAACAGATCGTCTTGCACTGCTTGGACAAACGCCCCGATGCACGTTTTGCGGATGCAGAGGCCCTTGCCACGGCGCTCGATGTGGCGACCTGGGTACACAAGAGGCGTTTGTCGAAAAAAGGGCTGTGGATGATTGCGGCAGCCATCGTTTTTCTACTCTCGCTGCTCGTCGTGCGACGTCTGGTCACGGCGCCGGTTACGCTGGAGACACTTCGCAAGCTTGAAATCGAGATTCATCCCAAAGCTGTCGTGCGACGTCTGGTCACGGAGCCGGTTACGCTGGAGACACTTCCGAGGCCTAAATTCGAGAATCATGACGATGCTAAGTACGCGTATAATCAAGCCCTGGTTGATATGCGCCGCGCCAAATGGGGCGATGCCGAGGTCGAGTTGCGCAAAGCGCTTGCTGCGTATCCGACCATCAATATCGTGAATTTGAGTGAACTTCTCGAGAAGAACCCCAAGAAGGCACTTGAGGAAATCGAAGACGTTTTGAAACAACACCCAGACGTCGCGACCCTGCATGCCCGTATGGCCTTGGCGAAAATGGACCATTTTGCTACCGATAAGGAAGGAATGGTCCACCATCGTATCGCAAGCGCACCGCCAGCACAGTTGAGTTCCTACGATCGAGACTTGATGAAGGCTTTGTCGCCTATGTTCGAACCAAAGAAGCCTCAAATCAAAGAAACCATTCAAAATCTCGAAGACATGAAAAAGGATTATTCAGAATATGCGGAATTGTTTTTGTTTCTGGCTAGTTTTTATCGGTATGATTCTGCTGACAAACGAAAAGAAGCTGCGGTGATCGCGAGGACGCTGGATCCGTCGTATGCGGATGCCCTACAGATGGAGGCTGTGGCGGTTTTTGAGGAGAATCCCGTGGAAGCCCTTGATATTTTGCGCAAATGTGCGGACAAGCCGGATGCCGCAAGCGATTGCTTGGGCGAGAGAGGCCGATTGGAAAACCTTCAGGGCGCGTGCCTTAAGGCGGAAAAAGATGTTGGCCTTGCCTTGAATCGGGTGAGTCCAAGCTCGTGGATTCTCAATTTGTATCCTCATTTGTTGTACCGAAACAAGATGAATGCAGAGCTATTTTGGCGCGGATACGACGAGCAATGGAAGAAGTTCATGCGCGGCAAAGAAGATACCGCACAGAAAAAGTCTCCAATCGACCTGAATTCGTACGAGCGTGCGAAATTTGAAGCGGCATATGGCCACTTTGCTACCGCCAAGAAGATTCTCGAGAAATTGAGTAAGCCGAAGCCACACAGCACGGAGATCGAATGGATGCTGGTCGAAATCGCACGGGAAACGGGCGACCTCAAAACGGCGGCGAAGGATCTCGTCAACACGTGATCCTTCGCGTTGCTCAGG
>JANORL010000566.1:0-4323 GCA_031415295.1 Polyangiaceae bacterium
GCTTGTTCGGGCGACATGTACCCGAATTTACCCTTCAAAACGCCTTGTTCTTGGCGAAACAAGTTGGCCGAAGCGATGCCGAAGTCCGCGATTTTTACTGCGCCTTCATAAGACAACAGGATGTTTTGTGGCGAAACGTCGCGATGCACGATCGCCAGAGGCACGCCGCCTTCGTCTTTGCGTTCGTGTGCGTAGTGCAAACCTTTGGCGGCTTCCGACACGATGTATGCCGCGACAAACGGCGGAATCCGCGCACCCAGACGTTTCGCCGACGACATGATCTTGCCGAGATCAAAGCCTTCGACGTACTCCATCGACAAAAGCAGCCCGTCATCGCCATGATCACTGAACTCGTAAACTTGCACGATGTTCGGGTGATTGAGGCGTGTTGCCAGGTGCGCTTCTTCCACGAACATCGTTCGAAAGCGCCGGGACGAACCATGCGCCGGAAGAACTCGTTTGACGACGAGCAGCTTGTATGTGCCTTCAGCGCCGCGTTTTTTCGCAAGAAACACTTCCGCCATGCCGCCGGCACCCAGGCGACGCAGGATCTCGAAATCAGCAAGTTGGTCAGGGTGCATCGCCATTACGCGCGAAGAAAGACGGACAGTCCGGACGCATGGTACCGTCGGTTCACCAGACCCGGAACAAAACGATGCTCTTTCTCGATCTCGACTTCACCGCGCGGCTGCTAACGACCGTCGGTCGATGACCTCGAGCCAGTCCACCGTCGTACGGAAGCTCGACGTATGTTCTCGTGGGCGTGACCCGGCCTCGAAGGTACAGCCCGCTCTCACGGAACATATGTGAATTCATCAAGCCCGCTACCGAATCGTTCGTTACTGAAAAAACCGGACACTCCAGCTCACGAAGAACTGAAATTACCTCAATTGGACGAATAAATCAATATGTTCGTCCCTACCGGAAGCCTGACGCGACGCTATCGTGTTCGGCCCTGGCAGCTCGTTGCCGGGACCGAGGTGCGACGCGAACATGCAATGGCTGAGGAATTTCGACAAGCGAAGCGTGGGTTTGTCCCGACCGTTGATCGTGCTGCTTCTGATGGCCTTCGCGGCAATCGTGGTGCTCATTGTGCGGTTTTGGACCCCCGAACTGATGTTGTCCTACACCGAACTGGTGCATCTGCCGGATGCCAAAACCGTTCGTCATCTACGAGTCGAAGGGGAACGTTTCGAGGTTTCTTTTGCAGATGGACAAAAACGCTCGAGCATCGTGGGCGATGAGGAAGCTCGTCGTACGCTCGTCGATAAGTTTGTCGATTCCGGAGCGACCGTGGAATATGGCGCATTGGGAGAAACTCCGGGGACGCGAGCCATTGCTGCGATTGCCCCGCTGGCGGTGATCGTTTTGCTTGGTGGCGTGGGCCTGGTGATGCATCGACGCAAGCGGCACGGGCATTTTGCCGAAGTCAACAATCGCTCGTCGATTCCAGCTGTGCATTTTACCGATGTTGCCGGGATGGACGAAGTCAAAGAGGCACTTTCGGAAACAGTTGAATTTCTGCGAAATCCTGCACGGTTTCGCCGTCTGGGAGGTCGACCTCCGCGGGGCGTGTTACTGACGGGAGCGCCTGGTACGGGTAAAACCCTTTTGGCTCGCGCGGTAGCTACGGAGGCGGGCGTGCCATTCTTGTCGGCATCGGGGTCGAGTTTCCAAGAAATGTTCGTGGGCGTTGGGGCATCTCGCGTGCGGAGTTTATTCACCGAGGCGCGAGCGGCTTCGTCGTGTATTGTGTTTATCGATGAAATCGATGCCGTCGGCCGGGCACGTGGACGTTCCGGCGATTCTGCCGCACTCGATCACGATCAAACATTAAATCAGCTTCTCGTCGAAATGGACGGTTTCGACCATACGACAGGTATTGTCGTGATAGCATCGACAAACCGTGTCGAAGTGCTCGATCCGGCGTTGTTGCGTCCAGGGCGATTCGATCGTCAAGTCATGGTGCCGCTCCCCGATGCACGTGGTCGTCGCGAAATTCTCGAAGTGCATGCTCGTCCGATTACGCTCGAGGAAGGTGTCGACTTGGCGCAGGTAGCCAAAGTGACGCCGGGTTTTTCCGGGGCAGACTTGGCGAACCTTTTGAATGAAGCGGCTATCTTGGCCGCGCGTGAAGGGGCGGATTCCGTCGATTTGGAACACATCGACAGAGCGCGCGACAAGGTGTTGATGGGGGCCGAAAGGCGATCCTTGGTTTTGGACCCCGAAGAACGTCGCGCAACAGCCATTCACGAAGCGGGACACGTCGCGGTGGCCTTGGCCGCAAAACATGCGGATCCGGTGCACAAGGTATCCATCTTGCCACGAGGTCGGGCATTGGGCGTAACGCAATCTCTTCCAGAACGGGATCGATTGCTGCATACTCGCGAATTCCTCGAAGATCAGATTTGCGTGCTCATGGGCGGCCGAGCGGCGGAAATCGTTATGCTAGGGACGATGACCGCAGGTGCAGCGGACGACATTCAGCGTGCAGCGACATTGGCTCGTAAAATGGTCGCGGAACTCGGTATGAGCGAGCTTGGGCCCATTAGCGTGACCGAGCATCCGGGGATGCTTGCTTATGGGGCGACGCTCGTTGGACGCGTGGACGAAGTATCGCGAAAACTGGTGGAATCGCAGCTCGCGCGTGCGTGCACGATTGTCGAATCCATGCGTACTGGCGTTACGCGACTCACACAAAAACTGTTGGAAGAGGATACTGTGGCGGGGGACGAGATTGTGGGGTGTTTCGATGGGTGAGAAAGCTCTTGTCACGGCCTTTGATTCGTGTGAGACTCTCGGGTCATGAGCAAAGCTGTCGTCGACGTCAACAAGCTGAGCAGGGACGAACGTCTGGACCTACTCGATGAGCTTTGGGAGAGCTTTGGACGTGACGGCGAGTCGTTTCCGCTGGATGATGTGCAACGGATCGAACTCGACGGTCGCCTCGACGCGTTGGAGGCAGAAGAAGGCGAACCTGCAGGATACAGTTGGGATCAGGTGGTGGCACTTGCGCGCGCGAAATGAGGAAATACGTCATTCGTCCGGTGGCGGCCAAGGATATCGTTCGAGCGCGAGTTTGGTACGAGGAAAAACGGGACGGGCTGGGCGATGAGTTTCTCGCGGAAGTTGGCGCGGCAATCGAACTTGCCATAGAACATCCAATGGCGTATCCGGTCGTTCGTCGCCAAACCCGTCGTGTGCTCGTACGCAGGTTTCCATATGGTTTGCTCTATAGGCTGACCAAGGACATCGTCGTTTTCGTGGCTTGTTTCCACACAAGCAGATCTCCTGAAGCGTGGAAAAAACGCAATTGATCGTTTTCGTGGTAGTATAGGAGCAGCGAAAAACGGGACACGCGTTTTTTTTGCGGAGTGCACCCAAGAAACGCGTCAACGCAAACCTGAAATCGAGGCGACTTCGAGGCGACCTTGTTGAGCGAAGTCGATTGCTTCGCCCAAGATACGCGCCGCCTCTTGCGGGGCGTGGAAACCCATCGAGTTTTCCGCATTGATGAAGTCGATGCGGAATTGCGCCCGTCGCTGATAGTCTCGCGGTGCGCCCAATTCTTCATTCGTCGCGCCAATCTGAGCGGCCTTTTCGATGTCGCCAATGAGAGCCACCAAGGCATCGAGCGCCCGGTCCATCAGCTTTTTCGTGCGATCCTGAATGATTGCCACACGATCCTTGATTTCCGTCTCTTCGTACCGATGACAAACTTGACAGGATCGCGCTACCTGAAGCATCGGGCTACGAACTTGATGATCGCTGAACTTGAGCGCCCCTTCACGCACATAGGGCATATGGCAATCCGCACACGCGACACCCGAGCGGGCGTGAATCCCCTGGCTCCACAATTCGAATTCCGGATGCTGTGCCTTGATGACGTCCGCCCCCGTGATTTTATGTTTCCAATCAGAAAATGGGCTACCGTCAGGGAATTTGTAGTCCGCGTAAAATGCTTCGATTTGATCGATCTTGAGCCCTTTGTTCCACGGATAAAACAGTGTTGCTTTTGGCCCGCAATAATATTCGACGTGACATTGCCCGCACGTGAATGATCGCATTTCTTGGCGGCTCGCGAGCGTATTGGCATCGTAAGGCTTTTTCCGATCTCCTTTGCGCCATTGCAAAATCGACGGCATGTGCGGCACCCCATCGTCACTCGCCGCGAGCGCGGAAATTCCCTTGATGAATCCAGGCCGTGTTACGCGCAAATTCATGGATTGCGGGTCATGACAATCAATGCATGCCACCGGATGCGCTACCCGTTCCGTGGCTTTCGCGTAAGGTTCCGCGGATACGACCTCGAACCCCTTCATG
>JANORL010000567.1:0-12493 GCA_031415295.1 Polyangiaceae bacterium
ACCCTTCGAGTAAGACCCGCCTCGATCATTTCGATCTTGCGCTGAAGATCGAGACCCGCCAATGCCTCGCTCATGGTAGCGATCATGCACGGCAAATGTCGTGGGTGTCAATGAGCCACTGACTCGTAACGTGCTGAAAACGTGCTGAAACATGAAAGGTTGCTCGCCTCGACGCGCTGACCAACGAACCGGTACACCGATTAGGCGTGGGGTGCTGTGCGCCATTTCTGACCCGATCGACACCCCGTTGACCTTTCCGAAACACGTTGAACAAAGTTTTTTTGCCCGCGAAACATTTCTATGGCAAACGGGCTGGCAACCACTATAGTCGGCGGCGACGGTAACGAAAGCCAACGCCTTATGCCCATTCAAACGGTTCGAATCGAAGAGCGCCTTTGGTCAAGTGCATCGCTGCTCCGAAAACAAGATTGGCGCACGATCATCCACGATATCATTTCCGGTGTATCGCCATGGCCTTCGCGCGCATCTTGCACCCTCGTCGCCGGTTGCGACGACAACCACGTCCATTTCGCCTTTACAGAAACGCCAGATATCGGCGAACAGATCAACTTCGCGCGGGCAACCATTGCGCCGGTCATCAAGGAATACACCGAGATCATCAAGAAACTCGCCGCGGGCAATCATCATGATGCCCATTTCGAGGCACTCGATATGGCCAAACGAGTCGTCCACGATTCGGGAGCTCGAAAACTTGCGGTATTGCTCCCAGGCGTTGGCGCCAATTTCGAGACAAACCGACGCTTGTTTACCTTGGTCGTGTCCTTGACCGTAGATACGACGCGACTCGGCCCGTTTCCCGCACATCGACATCATTCATCGCGCATGCGGTAACTCTTCAATGGGTGCAAGTTACCCGTTCACGAGCCTTGATATTCTCTGCGACACTTTTCCACGAATGCGAGCGCTTCCGCTTCGGAAGCCACAAAGTGCCGCTCGGCATGTTGCACGTTGCGACGGAGCACACGCAAGGACCGAAACATCATCTGCGCAATGATTCGTATGCCAAAACTGGCACCAAAGAGAATCGTCATCTGGCGATGGTCCACGGCTGCACGTTCTTCCACCATCACCCGTCGTGCCTCCGAGTCCACAGATGTAACCGCAGTCAAGTCGGCAATCACATAATATCGTGCTTTGCCGCGAGCCCAATCGTTACGATAATCCAACGTAGCGCGGAGTTCTCGTCCCAGAACTGGCCCGTCAAAACGCACCCACAACATATCGGGCGCCTCCGCCCAAACCGTGTGGTTACCAAATCGTTGCAAATCCGACGCGATCATTCGCCCTCGAGGCTACTCGACAAACCACCGAAGTGTCAAGCGGTTTGGGGATTATTTGGCGGATTGAAGACGTATAACGACACTCGTGGTCTGTCCCCATAACGACGATGAGTCGATTTGAATTGGTTCATGACCTGCTTCGCTTACGGCATCGAGAAACACTGAAACGGGCATCAAGCTCGCGACCTCTTTCAATTCTGCGGCGAATTCACGCATACGGGGGAGCGCCCGCAAGGCATGACGAATAGCGACGAGCGGTTCGCGGTCGAAATTGCGCATGGCCGCCCATACATGACGCGGCACCACTTCACCGAGAAAACGGCGCGTAAGCACATTACGGTCAAACTGGCCGGCGGTCAACATATTCACATAGAGAATAGTTTTTCCGGGCCACCCTGCGGCAAGTGCCGCAATTTGTCGCAGCAGTGCAACGAGCCGTTCAGGCTGCAAGTACGTCATTCCCCAACAGGATGTAACAAGAAGCGCACCCGCTCGTTCGAGAGTCGCGTCCAACTCCACGGGCAAACCCGTGGATAAATCGTGATGGATGTAGCGGGACCGATCCTCGAGCCCATGGCGATGGAATTCTCGCGACACGCGACCTGGCATCCAATCCGGATCTGCGAAATCAATCCCTACATATTGGCGCAACGAGCAACCCGCATTGCGCACGACACGTGCAAGCGGACCGGCCAATTGCGCCGCGCCACATCCAAGGTCGAGGACCGTGATTTCTTTACCGACTTCGCGATCCAGCCAAGAAGTTACACGCTCGGCGAATGATTCATGCAAACGAAGGACGTGCATGACATCGGCGAAGTTGTCTTCACCAGCGTCGCCATGACGCCAACGACTCCAATCCCGCCAGAATGCCTCTGGAGTTCGGCGGGGCGTTCGTGGATCGTGAGAATCAGTTTTGGCAGGTGATTTCATTCGATGACGGCAACCGGATCATTCACTTCGCCATACACGTGGCGAATTCGGTCTTGCAAACCGTAGTGGGGTCCGTACCGGCATCAAACGAGTTGAACAAGCAGCGCAAAGCGGCCGACATTTCCGTGGAAACGGCAGGATTTGAATTGGTCACGCACGGCGTCAAACCTTCCAAGCCTTTTCCGCCGACCAACGCCTGTTGAACACACGACATCGTCGCCGCGCATGTGGCGGAACCATTGCCGACCCAATCGGCTCCCGGAAAGCTCTGCGACGCCGGTTTCCACGTGTCCAATCGGCAATTCGCAGTCCACGCATTGGCGGGGTAATACGAACCGATGAGCATGCACATTTCGTCGGTCGAGCGTGGCCCTTGAAAGACATCTTTGGTCCCGCTGTTTTTGTAGTCGCAATGGTAATCAAAGTACGACCCCGCTTTGACCTGAAGTCCCGCACCGAAATCCTTCACTGGAACACCTTCCCAAGTCGTATTCGTATAAAACGGTTCGGCTTCCCCTCGAATGCTCGCTTCGTAGCCTGCGCCCCGCGCGTGCATGTGCGATTGGACCGTTTGAATGGTGATGTCCGTGTGAATCGGGCATTGCATACGTGCACGCCCTTCGCCATTGGCCCCGACGTAAATAAACGGATTGTAAAGGAAAAGAATGTCTCCTTCGGTCTTGACGTCCGCTTCGGGAATCGTGTACATGTTCACGCGCACTTCGGGAGAAAGTGCACCAGCGGTTGCGTTCACATAGTGCGCGTTCATCAACAATACGGCGTTTGGACGCACTTTCATCGCCACGCCCGGCGGAAGACTCAACATCGACGCTCCGTCCGCATTTTGGGATCCGCCAACGAGCTTCGTGACGGCCCAACCATTGGTCGCACCATCGCTGCAATCGAATACGCCGTTCGTATCGACTTTGGTTCCATCAGTCTTCTGCGTCGGAACCTCGGTGTATTCGGTTTCGTACATGAGAACGTGATGACTGCCCTTCGAATAACGCACTTGGTCATGATTGACGAACATGCCTTCCGCAGGTCCGCGCACGAATGTGCAATACTCACCTTCGGTCCCAGCGGGCAATTCCGTAACCATCTTGAATTGAACGCCTTGACCCGCGGCCGGAGGCGCGAGCAATTCTTCGGCCGGAGGATTCTGATTGGGATCGACGTCGGTTCCTCCACAACCCACAATGGCTACAGAAGACACGAGAAGGGCACAAGCGATGGAGAGTCGAAAGCAAGTCGTCATGTGATTGGATGTAGCGGGGCACGTGCAAAGGGTCAAGTGCCGAGAGGATCAAAAATGGGCGCCAGCCGAAAGACACGACCCATCGCACTTGCAAGCTGCATGTCAAAATGCGGAGGCAACATGCAACGATGCTATCAGACTCAGCGCCCACAGAAACGCGAAAACTCACCTACTTCAATACGAGATCGGTACCTCGACGCGGAGCTATCTCGTATATCTTGTCGAATTGATTGACAAAGCCCGTAATCTGGACCAATGTGCCCGGAACGAGTTTGGCCGTGTCAATAAGCGGCAGATCATTGACGAGATTCACGTAAATCTGCACTTCACCCGAACCGTCATCTACGAAGGCCTTTATGCCCAACGGTTTGTCGTCGACAACCGCTTTGCTCACGGTGCCTGTGATACGTACCAGCCGCCCTTCAAAAGCCTCCCCTAGATCCGCCGTCATGATGACTTCCGGGACCACCACCTTGTCACCATCGACCCTCTTTATGCCGGTGTAATTCGAAAACAACACCAGCTCTGCAGAAACGTCGATGATATCGCCGACAACTTCGACACCACCGTTCTGCGGTAAATCTAGCAGATTGTTGACACTCACATAAATGCCACCGGTGTCGTCTTGTACGCCGAATCCCACTTCGCCAGTGGACGAGAATCGCGTCCCGGGCGCCATCGAGACAAACCCTTGCACGTGCACCGACGTGCCGAGCGGCGCGTTGCGCGCATCGGCAATGGTCGATAGGGCGGGAATCGGCAATGCAGGGGGAAACTTGCTGATCTCGTCGTCGCTACATCCGACGACGACCGTAACCACTAGGCACAAGAAACAAGACGAAAATGCGTTGCTCATGGTCCACATTCTTGACACATGTCCGCCTTGGCTCAAGCAGAAAAGTGAGCGTCCCCTTCGATTTGGAGCACAGCCGATCCACCAACGGAATTCACGCCGTAATCAATCGAAAAATGGGCAATTCTGGTCGACATGTGAATCTCGCCGACACGACACTGGTACCGATACCACGGCTCACATAAATCCGCCCCTTGGCTGTTTCGTACATACCCGCTCGAAATCGTCCCGAACCAGGGGGCGCCCATAACGGTACACCGACCGCACGAATTTGTCCACCATGCGTATGTCCCGCCAACCCAAAATCAAAATGAGGAGCGTCTTGCGGCAGCGTATCAAAGATCCCTGGCGCATGCGTCAAAAACAAACGCATCGACCCGGCGGGCACACTTCGTAACGCCCCCCGTACATCATCATATCCACTGCAATGATCATCCGTCGCGATCACCGAAATTCCACTCGCCAGCAGCCTTGATTCATTGCCGAGCAATCGGACGCCACCTCGTGCGTAAGCTTTCTCGAGGTCCGTCATGTCGACCTGCCCCCAATGCTCCCAATTTCCAACGGTCGCGACGACTTCACGACCCTGCATCGTCATGGATCGGCACAAATCCGTGAGCACCCCGAGCGCGCTCGGGTCTTCAATGGAATCGCCAGTCAGAACGACGAGATTGGCCGCGGTTCTCTGAATGGCAGCCACGACGGCTTCATGCAATCGACCCATTTGTTTCAAGTGCAAATCGGATAGATGCGCAATACGAAAGCCGTGCAGTCCTTGCGGCAAGCTGGGAATAGGAACGTCCTGCTCGACCACGTCGAGCCACGAAGGTTCGACGACAAGCGCATCGACCGCTGCAAGTCCCCCTGCGCAACATCCGGCAATCTGCAAAAATCTTCGGCGATCAAAACGCGACGGCATTCACTCTCCGGTGCAGCGTACTCCAGTCTACCACCTTCGAGCAAGCGACCTGCACATCTTGGTCATCTTTGGCCATCTTTTTCTGGCAACGCGCACGGATCATGGCACCATGTCCGACAATCATGGGCGGCAAGCTATTTCAATTACCTCGAATGCCACGCGCACAATACTTGGAAATCGAGGCCGATGTCCGAAGGTACCTCGACGAAAAAATTCCCGGACGGTATCGCATCCCTCGTTATTATGGGGACAAACCAGATTTCGGGGACATGGACGTCATTCTCGCTAAAACGTGTCATTCCGGCGAATGGGACCAACTTCGCGCGGACATCTTGCGTGATCTTGGCATCACCGAATACAAGTCCATTGGGCACGTTTTTTCGACGAGTTTTCGTGGTCTGCAGACGGACTTTTTTATGGTTCCTGCGGAAGATCTCGAAACGACGTATACATTCATGTCTTTTAACGACCTTGGAAACTTCATTGGTCGCATCTGTCGGCGCTTCGATTTGAAATACGGCGAACGGGGTCTCGAATACGTGTACCGACGGGCAACCGGCAATCATCACGTGAACCTTGAAGTCAGCCAAGATTTCCACGAAACATGCCGTTTTTTAGGCCTCGATCATGACGCGTTTCAAAAGGGATTTGGATCTTTGCACGAAGTTTTTGATTGGGTCATATCGAGCCCCTATTTCTCCGTAGCTCCATACATCGACGAAACGAGCAGTAATTTGCAAAAACGCGCTGCCGACCGCACGACCGTGACGCGGTTCATCGCGTACCTTCGAGCATGCAACATCGACAAAAGGCCGGAATTTCGCGATCGCGTGTCGTACCTTGATGACGTCATTTCCGCTTTTCCCAGCGCAGATCTAGGTCGCAAGATCCAACAAGAGCGCGACGCCGAAGCTCGAAGCATCGTTTTTGCCAAAAAATTTAATGGGAAACGCGTCATGTGCTTGCTGCCCGGCATCGAAGGCGAAAAGCTCGGCGCGCTGATTCGTCAATTCAAAGTATCCATTGAAGATTTTGAAAGCTGGGTCGTACACGCCGACGAAGCCGAGATCGACGCACGGATTCTGTCGTTTGCCGAATCATTCGAGTTTACTGCAAAATAAACGAGCAACTGCCCAGCGTCATACTTGCGGCTGCTCGAGATCGAGTTTGTCGAGGATACGCCGCGCAAGACCAAGGTACCGCAAGGTTAATGGCTCGAATCGTTGGTACGAAAGAATTCCTTTCGATATGGCCCGTAGCCGATCTTCAAAAGGAGGCAACGAAGCGAGGTCGAAAAGTGGCAATTCGCTTTCCACAGGTTCTGCGGAAGGTCCGATGATTTCAACGGCGAGACTCAAGCGCGGCTCGATGGCACCGTCACAGAACGAGCTCCAATGGACCACTTGAAAGTCCCAAGCGAGAATAGCCCCGGCCTTTGCAGGTAACGCTCGCGCTCCTTGCAACATCGTACGCCATACCTTTGGCGAAATGCCACTCGCGTCATTTGCGAATTCATCCGGCAACGATGATGGCAAGAGATTCTTCGGAACGACGTTCAGGCACCCATTCTCGAGTGTCGCGTCGGTAATCGGAATCCATAACGTAATTCGATCCGCAGTATGTGTGAGGTGCCCGCCGTCGACATGCGGCGGCCAACCAGATGCGCCATCTTCAGTGCCTACGTGAAATGCCCAAACACGCGGACTTTGGCGACATCCGGGGCCAAACATTTCCGCCGCAAGCGTACGAAATGATGGCGCCCGAGCAATGTCCCAGAATTCATCATACACGTAGACAAAGACTGGTGGCAAACCTTGGTCGCGCAAGATGTGCATGGCCACCTTCATCGATTCAATGATACCAGCCGCGATGATTGGACCTGTTTTCAAGTATCCTTCGCGAGTGAGACGTAGAACGAGGCTCTTTCGGTCTTTAATGGAAAGAGGTTGCTCTTCGATGTCATTTCGCGGTTCGGAGCGACCAACAGAAAGGTCAGGGCAGATTCGCTGCCAGTAAGGAATGGAAAAAACGCGTTCGAGCGCCTCGGTAACCTCGTGGTCACTCAAGCGGGGCACATTCCGCGCTTCGAGGAAGGCTTGTTCTTGTGAATTTGTCGAAGTAGCGGTCATGGGAGCAATGATACAGGAAGTGGGGGGCCGATGTGGGCCTCACAAGGTCCGAGATGAGTCGGTTTTACACCCATTCATCGTAGACAACCCAATACCGATGTGCAATGGGATATCATCGCTTGTCCGCACTTACCATCTCCTATCGTTTCGAACAGACCGGCGTTGTGTAACAACGGGGAAACGATGAAACCGTGCTGTCTTGTTGACGATTCTTCCAGGATATAGGCACCTTGCCCGACCTTCACATGCCCTCAACGCCCAGCATAACGCACAACAGCGGCAACGCGCCCATCGATGCTACCGCCGAACTTAGGTGGGACGCCGAATCTTGGCCGACGGATGCCGCACATCTTCGGTCGAACGCGCGTATGGCCATCATCGGAAGCTTCGCCCTCGGAGTATTTGATTGGAGTTTTCACCGTTTCGGTTCTGTTTGGCAAGCGCTCTTCTGCATTCACATGCTCGCGGCGCTCTCCATGGTGGCGGTTTTTATTGCAAGTAGCACATCGAAACGGCCCTCGAGACTGCTCCGAACGTTGCTCGTTGCCGATTGCCTAGTTACTGGGTCGGTTTTGTGCTCGATTGCTTGTTCGTCAACCACCGTCTCCGTACACGGCTGGGCCATGCTGTGTATGTTCGCCATTGCGAGTTTTGCTCTCAATATCCCGATCCGCCCGAAACTCGTGATTCACGGAGTCACCGCTCTCATTTTCATAAGCATCGTTGCGGGTCATGCCGTCGTTCGTGGTGCCGTTTATGGCACATTTGCGGAAATCGTCGCTGTAATCATCGGCTCAACGTGTATTGGACTCAACCTCCCATTGATTCCACATCGCATGCGTGAGCAACGTCTACGCGAGCAAGTCGCTCGTATACGTCTGGAAGATGAAATCAAGCTTCGTGAACGTCGCGAACGCGAGCTCGAGCAACTTTCGCAATTGGCAAGCGACGCACGTCGTGCAGCGGAAGAAGCCAATCGCGAAGCGCAAGAAGCATCGCGAGCCAAATCGGAATTCTTGGCGACGATGAGCCACGAGATTCGCACGCCGATGAATGGCGTCATTGGTATGGCCAGCTTGCTCCTCGATGCAAATTTGAGCAAAGAGCAACGAGAATACGCCACGATCATCCGCTCGAGCGGTCAAGCGTTACTCGGCGTATTGGGTGATATTCTCGATTTCTCGAAGATCGAATCCGGCAAACTCGAACTCGAATTGCGTGAAATCAACCTGCGCGCATGTATCGAAGAAACCCTCGATCTTTTCACTGCGCAGGCGGCAGAAAAAGGTGTCGATCTCGTTTATTCTATGGAAGTGGGTTGTCCGGAAACATGCGTCTCGGATCCGACGCGACTACGTCAAGTATTGGCCAATTTGGTTGGTAATGCCGTCAAATTTACCAGCGAAGGCGATATTTCGGTACGCGTCACGCGTGAAGCGGACATGATCCATTTTTTCGTTCGCGATAGCGGTATCGGCATTTCGAAAGAAGTACGCTCCCGCCTTTTCAAACCTTTTTCGCAAGTCGATGCCTCCACCACCCGCCGGTATGGCGGAACGGGACTTGGCCTCGCCATTAGCAAACGTATTGTCGAATTGCTTGGCGGCGAAATTGATGTCGACAGCGAGCCCGGAAAAGGCTGTACCTTTCACTTCACAATTACGCTCCAGCCTGGTGCACCGGCTGTTTTGCAGCAATCCTGGTTGCATGGTAAAACCGCGGTCATTGTTGATCGTAGCGGAGCTGTTCGCGAAGCTCTTTCGTATTTACTCACGCCTTGGGGCATGCAATCGCAGAGTTTTTCCGACCTCGCCGAAGCGATTACTTGGACAAACACACACGGCGTCGATCTCATCCTTTTGGACGCCGCGAAACTTTCCGACGTACCCATGAAATTCGAAGGTCCACGACGCCCGCCAATTGTGGTGCTCGCATCCATGCATCGACTGCGTACAGCCAAAGAAGTCCCCGAGATCGCCGGCATCGTCAGCAAACCCATCAAACGGTCGCAACTTTATGAAACGTTGTTGCCGCTGTTTGGCGAAACGCAGCAACCGCCACAGGCATCGCCGAGCCGCCCCGGCGATCGGCTTCTCGGTGAAGAATTCCCTGCACGCGTACTGCTCGTCGAAGACAATTCGATCAACCAAAAGGTCGCCATACGTATGCTCGAGCGTCTGGGTTATCGCGCCGATGTTGCGGGCGATGGCGCCGAAGCTGTCAGTTTTGTAAAACGCATCGGATACGATATCGTCTTCATGGACGTGCAGATGCCCATACTCGATGGCCTCGAAGCGACTCGACAAATTCGGCAAATCTCCGTTATTGGTGCGCAACCCTGGATCATTGCTATGACGGCAGAAGCATTGAGTGGCGACGAGGCCCGATGTCTCGCCGCCGGCATGGACAGCTACGTGACCAAACCAGTGCAGCTCGCGACGCTCGCCAATGCCTTGCGCCGGGGTATCACGGGCCATCGCGCGCGTGCATCCTGAGATCATCCATTCGCGACAAGCAGAATTCACCACACAGCAACGTCATTTCATGGAGAATCAATCCGCCGAAGCTTCGAATCCTCCTCGAGAACGGCGCCCCTGGCTCGGCGTCACGACCGGCAACCGGCTTGACGGCACTCGCTTTTACATATGCGCGGAGTCGTCGACGATCCTTCAGAAAAAACGCATGATTCGACGGATCGATTACCGGGACGGTCGGAAGTTTCGGAAGATCACGTGCGAAAGCACATACCGAGGCGTCGCACTCGAAACGTCGGACGATGACGTGGCTGTTGGCGACGTTCCAGCGCAAGCCGTGATCAGAAACAGCGAAGCAACGGCACCACGGCGGAGAAGAACCATGGCCGAGCATGTTACGCTCGCGAGCCACGATGACCACGTTTGCACGCATTCTCTCGCGAAGCGGAAGACCCGCCTACGCTCGACTCGACAAAGAAACGTTCACGGTGCTGTCAGCAGCTCCGTGGGAAAACCCACGCGATACGGACGAAAACGTTGCCCGGTCTGCAGCGAAATATCTCGCTCCCGTCACGCCCTCGAAGATCGTGTGCGTCGGGAGAAACTATCGCGCGCACGCGGCTGAACTTGGCAACGACGTGCCTGCCGAACCGTTGCTCTTCTTCAAGCCGCCCTCGTCGATCATCGGACCGGACGACATCATCGAACTGCCAAGCGCCAGCTCGCACGTCGACCACGAAGCGGAACTTGGTGTCGTGATCGGATCCCGATGTCGCAACGTCTCCGTCGACCATGCCCTCGAGCACGTCTTTGGGTACACGTGCGTCAATGATGTCACGGCGCGCGATCTGCAGAAGAAAGATGGTCAATGGGCACGTGCGAAAGGTTTCGACACGTTCTGTCCAACAGGCCCCGTGATCGTCACGAACATCGATCCCGCAACGTGCGGCGTTCGTTGTTGGATTGACGAAACGTTGCGACAAAGCGGCAACACGAGCGACATGATCTTCTCGGTGCGTCAGCTCATCGCGTACATCAGCGCAATCATGACGCTCGAACCTGGCGATCTCATCGCGACGGGAACACCGCATGGCGTTGGATCACTCGCGCATGGAGATGTGGTGCACGTCGAGATCGATGGCATCGGCAACTTGCGCAATCCGGTTCAACGGTAAGCAACGAGTTTTGAACATCTCGATATCGTCCAAATTTGGTGACGTTCTTGGCCCGCACCCGCCGCCTCGTACACGCTCGCTTTCATCATGCGCGACGTGCACGTACGCGACTCCGCTACGTCGGTGACTTCCACGCCAAGTTCTTCGCGCATGGACTCCGTCCCGCCGCTGTCTTCGACGCATGCGGTGCACAGTCCTCGGATCGGTCTTCGCAAAACGATCCGTCGCGCCGCCCTGATCGCGCTTCCCTCCATCGTGGCGATCGTTATACGAGTTGCGACTTCGTTGGAGCACCAACCACCTCGAGCTCGTACGAGTTTGAACGAATTTGTCTCGACGCACTCGGTGTTGGTCGCGCCCCCGGTCCCCGATCTGCATGCTACTGACGTCACGACGAAAGACGATCCCGAACCCCGCACACTCGAAGCTCAACGGTCGCGACTTTTTGGTGTTCTGCGAACCGAGCTTAGTTTGTCCGAGGAACAACTCGGCAAGGTGCAGGCCATTTTTTCGGCATCACCGGTTCTTGGTCAGGGCAATCCGGTGTTATCGCAACATCCCATTACGCGGGATCAATGTCGTGGCATTCGACGTGACGCATCCTTGAAGCGGGTGGACGTCGCGGTTTGTCACGCACCGGGAATGGCGGCGATTTTTAATGCTGCGACTGGTCAATCGGAAAACGATGCGCAATTGTGTATCGACGAATTCGAATTCCCGAACATTCCTTGCGAATACCCGGTCGTGCACGTGCGGGCGAATGAAGCAGCGGCGCTTTGTGGAGCGATCGGCAAACGACTGTGCGATGCGCATGAATGGGAAGGCGCGTGTGCGGGGGCATTACAACCAGCCGACGACGAATATCAGTGGGGGCATCCACGGGACGAGGTCCAAACGTATCACAATCACGTACGGGACATCGTTTGGAGTTACGGCGCCAAGAAAAACCTCAATGCTTGCGGCGTCCAAAGCTCTCGTTCGCCTGATTGTCCGGGTGGTGGATACGAAAAATGTGGATCGAATACGTATGCCACGGGATCATTTCCTGAATGCCGAAGTCCATTTGGTGTCTTCGACATGCATGGCAATGCCGCCGAACACATGAACCTGCCTTCGATTTCTAGCGAATTGGGCAAGAATGGCGGAGCTGGTTTTACCGAAATGAAGGGAAGCTGGTTCGCCTTTGGGACCATTTTCCCGCACCCCGACGATTGTCGTTGGCGAGCCCCCGCATGGCATGAAACTCGAATATCAAGCGAATCGAGCCATTACAACTATCATTTGGGGTTTCGTTGTTGTAAAGATATTTAACCGCTTCGCAGGGTTTGGCATGTATCATGTTCGGCGACTGATGTTACCGCTGGAAATGATCAGGAGGGCACCGGCTTAATGAGAGACCGGTGCCTAACACGTTCTCTGGCGTGACGTCGCGATGAATCACGCCTTTGTCG
>JANORL010000568.1:0-17834 GCA_031415295.1 Polyangiaceae bacterium
ACCATGCAACCCAGCGGTCCTTTGGAGAAGTGCCCCCAGGGAACGAACCGAGAAACCGAACCCCTTCTCGATGTGCATATCGGCGTCATCAGTTCGAGCATTGGTGGTCATGGTGCAGATTCGTGCCCGAACAGCGACAGCTCGACGAAAGAATGCCAGCCGCTCGACAACACGACGAACAATGACAAGGCGCATTTGTTATCGCGACTCGATCAGTGCGGCGGTCAAGAAGCGCCCACGTTCATGAACAAGAAGTTCCTGAAGTGGGATCCGAGAAACCAGTATGGCGGTGAAACCGTTATTGACAATGGCATGGGTGGCGGAATCGTTCCTACATTGCGTGATATGGTCATCGGCACCGGCCAGATCGGTTGCGGGTATGAATCGCAGCTCGAGTCCATCTATCGGTTTTTGGTCGATCCAAATCCCTACGAAACGATTGTCGTAGACAACTACAAGGCGGTGCCCACGGGAACCGATCAAGTGCTGCTCGATCAGCGCGCATCTTTTTTGCGCCCGGATTCGATGCTTTCCATCATTATGCTCACCGACGAAAACGACTGCTCCATCAAAGAGTTCGGTCAGTTCTATTATGTTGGTCAATTGCGTAATGGTGCCACGCCCGTGCGTTTGCCCCGGGCACGTCAAGAATGCGCAACGGATCCCAACGATCCGTGCTGCAAGTCGTGCGGCCAAAGCCAAGGAGTGTGTCCGGACGATCCCACCTGCAAAGATCCGAATGGAGGCTCGAACCCGGCATTACTTTCGGACACCGAAGACAACATCAACTTGCGCTGCTGGGATCAAAAGCGTCGATTTGGTATCGATTTTCTCTACCCCACCGATCGTTACGTGCAGGCATTCTCGAGCGCCGTGATTCCCGATCGGGATGGGGAACTGGTTCCCAATCCAATTTTCTCCGACCTCGATCCAACGGACGACAACGGCAATATTCGCGATCCGGGGCTCGTGTTCTTCACCAGTATTGTCGGTGTTCCGTGGCAAGACATCGCGCGCGACAAGACGGACCTCAAGAAGGGCTTCAAGGATGCCTACGAGCTGATGAGTCCGTCAGACCCGGCGAATCCCCAGAGTCCATCGACCTGGGACGTCATCCTAGGCGACCCAACCAACAACGTGAAACCGCTCGATCCGCTCATGATCGAGACGTTCCAGAAGCGTTCTGGGACGAACCCGATCACGGGCGATCCGATCGCTGACGCGACGATGCCGGGCACCAATCCGATCAACGGTCACGATTGGACCATTGGAAACGACGATTTGCAATATGCCTGCATCTCGCCGCTCTTGCCTGGAACCCAGCGAGATTGCACGAATACGAACTTGACGGCGTGTGACTGCACCGTGAAAACCAATGACAATCCGCTTTGCCAAGCCGACCCGAACAACATGAATGCTCCGACATTACAAGTCCGTGCGAAAGCGTATCCGGGTATTCGGCCCTTGCAGGTCGTTCGAGGTTTGGGTTCGCAAGGAATCGTCGGTTCCGTGTGCACGCCGCAGGTATTTAATCAAGACGAATCGGCCAATGATTTCGGATATCGTCCGGCGATGAAAGCGGTTGAAGACCGCCTCAAGGTGGCGCTTGGTGGTCAATGCTTGCCGACACAACTCAGTCCAGCCGACGACGGAAGCGTGTCGTGTTTCATCCTCGAAGCTCGCAATAGTGGTGGGCAGTGCTCGTGTGACCCGACGAAAGCAAGGCGTAGCATTGAACCAGGGTCGCCTGCCGCGCAAAGCGTCGCGCAAGCCATGCAGGATCCGCTTGCGCAAAAGGCTCAATGGGATTGCTTCTGCGAAATTCCGCAACTGGCCGGTGAACAATTGGCAACGTGCCAAAACGATGCGAGCGATTATCCGGCCGTCAATGGGGACGAAATCGACGGCTGGTGTTATATCGATATGAATTTGCCGACGCCGGTAGGCAATCCCGACATCGTCAAGACCTGCCCAGACAATGAAAGACGTCTGGTTCGATTTGTCGGAGAAGGTGAAGCGCGCAGCGGCGCCACGGTTTTCATCAGTTGCCAAACGGGAGCGTCGACCTGCAATCCGTGAATCGCGGAGTGTGTGAAGTAAGCTGAAGGCGCGAAGGTGTTCGATGGTCGCGACGATGACGTCCATCGCGCGCCTTCGCGACAATTGGAGCATGAAAGGCACATGGAAAAAGATGTGAATGGCGAGAGCGGCGGGGAGGGAATGTACGAACTTGCCGAGTGATTCGCGCCGCCGAATCTTGACCCACAGCGGAATATCTCGCCATGACGTGCGCGTATCTGTAACCTGTGAGTTCTACGATGCCTCCTCTGGTTGATCCTCGCTCGAACCCAACGTCGTCTCGACGTGACCGATTGCTCGATGCAGCCGTCTGGCTCTACGGCACGATGCTCGTTGCGGTCATGTTCGTGCGTTATGGCCTTGGCGATCGAACGTCGTGGAGCTTCGCCGCGAACTCCTTACTTCTTTATGCGTTCCTACCGGCGCCGATCATTGCGTTTGTCGTGGCTTTTCGTCGCACTCGTGCGGGCGTGGCGATCGTTGGCCTGTCCATGCTGCTTTTTGCGTGGCATTGGGGCGCGCTGTTCGTGCCTAGCAGCCGAAAGCCCGATACCAACGAAAAACCGCTTCGCGTCATGACCTACAACGCGCTCGGTTATAATCCGGACACGTCCGGGACAAACCGCGTGGTTCGCGAAATGGACGCCGATATCGTGGCCCTGCAAGAACTCGCGCCCGAACACGCCGATGCCCTCGAAAAGGCATTTTCTGCCACGTATCCCCATCGCATTATGGATCCGAGACGGGGCGTGAGCGGCTCGGGCATTCTGAGTCGATATCCGATGCGCAAAATCGACGCCAAACCTCTCGATCGCCTGCCATGGATTGGCACGCCGATCGTCGTCGAGCTGGAAATCGGGAATCATCGCGTGACCTTTGTCAATTTTCACGCCTACGCCGGGCCGATGTACACGCGCATGCGCGAAGAACAAGCTCGGGCCCTTGTCGAATTCGCCCAAGCCCACCCAGGTCCCTTGATTTTCGCAGGCGACTTGAATGCCACCGATCAAAATGAGGCGCATACAGTCATTACTCGCACGTTGCGCGACAGCTGGCGCGAGGCTGGTTTTGGGTTTGGCCATACGTTCCCAGGAAAACCGACGCCGGATATCGGCGGTTCGCGGCCGGTTTTTCTTGGTATACCCGTGCCCATGTGGCTCGTGCGAATCGATCACATTTTCCACTCGGATTCGTTCATCACGCTCGATGCGGAGCTCGGTCCGAATGACGCCGGAAGTGATCACCGCGCAGTCGTCGCGACGCTGGTGTTCGGTCGTGCTGCAAGCGCTCATTGAATCGACGATATTCACGTCTGCGTGTGTGCCTTCGTATGTAATCGCCGCCTGCGCCCGCTCGCGGGACACCAGCGCCTCGTCGACCACAGGCTTCGGTTTGTCCTCAATGACCGGCGGGGGTTCCGGCAGCGTCGCCAGCATTTTCCTTCTAGCTAGTTGACGATGGGGCGTGCAGCCCCAAACCCCGCCGGAATAGAGAATTGAGGGCGAAACATGTCTGAGTTAGCGCTTATGCCCTTGCTGCATCTTAGCGTCATTGCGCGGGCGAGCTCGGGGCGATTGGCGAATCGCCTCGAAAGTCAATTGTGTTGGGAGGTATTTGGGGGAACGACGTCGTAGCGTCATTGTTGAAGGTGTCGGGGCGATTCGTGAATTGCCCCGACGCTCGTCGGGTGGTTATTTCAGGAGGGTTTACCGCTGCGACGACGACGCATGAGCCACGCGCCGAAGAGCGCGAGGAGCGAGCCGCTGACGTCGCGTACCGGGGTATCTTCACCCGGAATGGAGCAATCGCAGCCGCCTTCGACGATGACCGGCGGTCTCGTTCCGCCTTCGCCGCCTTCGCCGCCTTTGCCGCCCATACCACCGCCGGTGCTGCTGCTGGAGCTGCTGCTGCTGCTTGCTCCGCCCGCTCCAGCCGTACCGCCCATACCAGCCGTACCGCCCGCACCAGCCGTACCACCCGCGCCGCCAGTTCCGGTGTCGCACTTGCCAGCGAGACAGGTACCGCTGGTACAGGGAGTGCCGTCCATCTTGGGTATGGTCGAGCAGACGCCCGTTGTTGGATTGCACATGCCCGGATCATTGCATTCGTCGCCTGTACAGGTGATGGGATTTCCCTTGCATTCGCCTGTTGTGCACGAATCCATCATTGTGCACTTATTACCGTCATCGCAGTTTGTCCCGTCGGGCGACGTCGGGTTGTTGCATGTACCGTTCGCCGTATCGCAGGCGCCAGCGACGTGGCATTGATCGAGCGCTGTACACATAACGGGGTTTGCCCCGGTGCATGCGCCAGCTTGACACGAATCTGACGTCGTACACGCGTTGCTATCGTTGCACGAGACGCCGTCTGGCGCGTTCGGATTGCTGCACGTGCCATTAGCTGGATTGCAAACGCCTTTGACGTGGCATTGATCCAATGATGTGCAAACGACTGGATTGAATCCAAGGCAATTACCCGCTTGGCAGGTATCCGTTTGCGTACAAGCGCTGCTGTCGTTACACGCCGAGCCATCTGCCTTGTTCGGATTGCTGCACATACCCGTGGCGGCGTTGCAAACGCCCGCGACGTGGCATTGGTCGAGTGCTGCGCAAGTGATCGGGTTTGCCCCGAGGCATGCGCCTGCTTGGCAGGTATCCAGTTGCGTGCAAGCGTTGCTATCGTTGCACATGGTGCCGTTCATGGCATTGGGATTGCTGCACATACCCGTCATCGTATCGCAGGTACCCGCGACATGGCATTGGTCGAGCGCCGCGCAGGTAACGGGGTTCACTCCAACGCATGCTCCAGCTTGGCAAGCATCCGTTTGCGTGCAGGCATTGCTGTCGGAGCAAGCCGTGCCATTGGGTGCTTTGATGTCCGCGGGACACGTGTTCACCATACCGGCGCACGTTTCGGCTACGTCGCAAGCGTCAACGGCAGCACGACAAACCGTACCAGCAGGTGACTTGGTGTCTGCGGGACACGTGCCAGTATTACCCGTGCACGTTTCGGCAGCATCGCAAGTGTCTACGGCACCGCGACAAACCGTGCCCATGGCCTCGAATTGACACGAAGACGAACAGCAATCGCCAGTGATTATGTTGCCGTCGTCGCAACCTTCGCCCGCGTCGATCATGCCGTTGCCACAGGTTGCGAGGGTGCAGTTATGCGGGACTTGCGCCGAGAATGGCTTGTTGGTCAAACCCGTGAACGCAATGTTGTCAATAAACCAACCTCCAGCCGCCACGGCTTCGTCCGTGCCAATACGGAATCGAATTTTAATGGTCTTGTTGGAGAGGTTCGTACCGAAGTTAATGGTCCGGTTGACCATCGTTCCGGCAGCGAAACCCGCCGTGGCTCCCGTATAACCCTGTTGGCCGCCGAGCGGATTGCTTGCGGTATTGTCGATGGTCCCGTTGTAACCCGTGACGACGCCAGGGACAGTGCTAATGTCGAGCCACGTCATACCGCCGTCTTCGCTGTATTCGATGACGCCGCCGTCCCAACGGGTGCCGCCCGATAATTCGAAGTCGAAGCGGTTTGCGAACGTCAACGAGAACGCTCCGGGACCAACCACAAGGTCCGGCGATTCCCAACGATGATCGCTGACGACACCTAGATCTTCGCCAAATGCCATCTCATTGATGGTCGTCGCGGGTACCGTCGGACGATTAATGGCCCATGCGTTTGTCGCGGCACCAGATGCGAGCTTCGCTGTCCACGTTTTGGTACCTTCGAAGGTTTCAGTGGTCGCGCCCACGGCCGTATTCGGGACCGTAGTGTCGTACATCACCTCGGCAGCACCTGTGCCGTTTGTCGTGGCATTGCACGAGCCTGGGGCATTGATGACGATGGTGAATGGAACGTACGTCGCGGTGTTGATACCCGCACCGATCGCGACGGCCACCGTAACGTTGCTTGTTGCATACGTGTTCGTCGAGGGAAGCGCGACCGTGTTACCACCGGGGAACGTTACGTTCGGATTGGCGGACGTTATCGTCACGCTGGCACCGTTGAGTGGACCCCAACCGATGTTTTGCACGCCGACGGTCACGACGCCAGCATCGCCTACGTCCAAAACGCCGTCGTTGTCGCAATTCGGTGTACCTTCCGTCAACACGAACGACTTGAACGATACGTTTGCCTTTACGGACGTGAAATCTTCGACAACGCCCGTGAGGGTTGTCGACGTCCGTGGGGGAGAAACTGCGCAGACGCCAGCTCCGCGCGTGGCAAACCCGGCAGCAAGATCCTGGAAGTCTTGCACATTCCCACCCGCGATTGCGGCTGCAAGGATACCGTCACGTTGTTCGGTATACGTCGGGTCGAACGGGGCGAGTTTCAAACCGACGACGACGTAGTCGGTCATTTTTCGTTTGGCCTGGTCAAACGTGTGCCGCGGCATTCCTCCGAGAGTGTCCTCGAGAAGATTCGAATACGACTCCCAGAGCATTGTTCCCCAGACTTCGCCAGCGTTATGCACTTGCGAGTTCTGACCGCCAATACCCGTATCGCCGCCAGGCGGCAACGTTTGACCGTTGCTGATGTGTTTGAACGTCAGCCCATTCTTGGTGAAGTTCGTCGAATATGGATAACGTCGACCGCCGTAATAAGCACCGTCGCCGAATGACGCCAAAGCGTAGATGCCCGTAGCATAAGTGCCCGCGAAGTTGTCGTTCGGATGCACGAGTTGCATCACGGCCTGGAAGTCCCCCCAGCCTTCGCTCTCCGCACCATATTGTTGCGAGTCGCCCGAGGACAAACGCATATGGAGGTAATGCCCCCATTCATGTCCGACGACGCCGTTGTCGAGATCGCCGTCACGTAGTGGACCACCACCGAAGCCCGACCAGAGGAACATCTGCATACGCGGCGAATCTCCATCGGCTGGCGTGCTCATGTTGGCGTTGTCCAAGCCGCTCGAGTCTTGCGCTTCGCCAAGGAGGGGGTCGTTGCCAACGCCGCCGCGACCGAAGTTGTTGACTTGCGCATTTCCCGCTGCTTCGGTAAAACCTGAATCGTACCAATAATTGTGGTAGTAGTTGATGTCGAAAAAAAGCTGAGTAATCCCCGCTTTTTGCTGATTCTGGTTTATCGTTGGGCTTAGCGCCGTATCGTAGACCCGATCGAACACGCCAGGAGCTGTCACGTTGGCGCGAAAATCCGTGCCCGAGAACCCATCGACACCGTCGCGATCGATATAGGCATCAACGTTGTTGCCGCTCGTTTCCATTGCACCGGCTGGTAGCCACGGATCAAAGGTCATCGCCGGATTCGTATTAAAACCGTCCATGGTGACGATCGACGATGCAACGAATGGCGGGAACGAACCATCCGGCATTCCCGTCGGATGCGGCGCAAAATCGGCTTGCGGGCCATCTGGCGGCGTGTAATTCGGCGCGCCGTCACTCCACACGCGATAGGTAAAGGCCGCTTCCTTCGTCAAACTCTGACGTTCCAGCATTCGGCCATCATCGGCAGCGATGATGTACGAATACAAGACCGACGCCCCGGACTTTTCAGCAGTCCAGACCTCGACGTAATACCCCGCCACCAGTTTGTCCGGCATTGGGTAATACACTTTCTTGATACGCGCGGGACGCGACAAACTAATGCCTCGGGTCGTGGTTTCCGCCGTAGGCACGATCTTGTAGAACGAATATCCGTGCTCAGCCCTTTCCGTTTTGGAAAACGCTGAAGCCGGAACGTTTGTCATGAAATAGTCGTTAAACGATCGCGCAATGGCATCTTGCGGCGTGAGGGCAAACTTCGAGATACGATGAAGCGTCGGCGCAACCATCGAATGCAAGTTGCCAGTCAGCGCCACGAGTTCCATCGACGGCGTCATGAGGACTTTGAGCGACGTATGGTGCACGTCGATTCCATTGGCTTTTTGCCCAAAGATCACGATGATCCCACCACGTCCCGTGTTGTGGATCTGCGTCACGTACGATGCATCGACTGCACTCTGGCTCAGACCATAAAGTGGTGCATAATGTTCTAGGTAAAACTGCGCCGACGCTTCGGGACGCGCCATGAACGACCCCGGAGCAAGAACGCCATCCGACGGCGCCCAATAAACTGTGGGTACGCCACGCTTTTCGTCGACGCTTCCAACGCCAGCCAAGAACTCCTGCGAAACCAACCCACTCCCCAGTGGCCCGGAGACTTCCTGCGCATCATTGTACGCGCTGTAGTTCGGTAGACCAGGTTGACTAGAATGGCCAGCTTGAGCAATCGACCCGGTAAGCAAGGTCGCCAATATCGATGCATAATGTACTGAGCGCTTCATCGTTTCTCCACTGCGTCGTGCCTTCGTGTACGAGGCATCATGATGAGATCCCAATCGCAAGGATTTCTTAACCGACACCTGATTGTCTCGTGCACGCGCTACGTGTTCCACATTGGCTTCTAACCGTTCTGTTGGAAAAATGGAAGCGCAATTTGCTCAGCGTCTACATCTTTCAAGTCCCGGACGCGTACGAAATTGTGCGATTCTTACAGCATCCGCAGCCGCTGACGACGTTGCCGCGAGTGATCTCTCCGCGAAGCACGAGTGAGAGGTTCCTGGCGATTCTCCACAGGTTGCCGTATGAATCACCCAATGAAATTGATGACGACCTCCGAACTGTCGCTTCGCATTCAGGCGACAAGGGGAGCGTCGGCATATTGGGTGTATCTCGTCGACGCTCGCGATGCCAAATCGGTTTCTGAGGAGCTTGCTTGAGGCGAGCAACGAGCAACTGGCTGCATCGAAAACGCGATTATGGTTTCAAATCGACCGCGAAGGCGACCGCTACGCGACACTCAAATCGCTCAACAGCACCGGACAATGGTTCACGGTCCGTTCGACCTATGGATCTCGCTTCGTTCGGAATGGCAGGCGCAAGGAGCGCCTTGCCGAAGTCCTCGCACGAACGCCGCCACGCGGGACCTATCGGCTATTCGTACGATCGCGGGATGACCGAAAAGGAAGAATGGCCACGCTGCGCATTCGCACAACATCGGTGGTGCTCGATATGTCCGAGCGAGCCACCCGTGAGCGATACCTCCTGCCGGTGAATATCCTTGACGTGCACGAAATGGGCACGACACCTGATGGCGAAGAGCCGATTCATTGGCGGCTAACCCCGCACAAAAGAATATGGTGAGGATGCCCGCTTGGGCCACGCGGAGTCGGTGAATTGCGGAGCTTTCGTCAACCGTGGGCCGTTTCAACGAGCGCCATCACAGTACGAGTAGTTATACGGTTGCTGGGTACTGCAAAGAAAGTCTTCGTCGCCGCAACACCCATAACATGCGGAACTCGCCTGGCGTGCGTAACATTTTTCGTCACAGTCATTGCCAGGTTGTTCGCATTCAGGCCGCAAGACCAAGCCTCCATCAACCTTGAACTTGTCGAATCGTCTATATTTTTTCGGCTTCTCGCGACAAGCTGTACCGATGGACAGAATGAAAACGGCAAGAATGAGCATCGGTACGGCTTTGGAAGTTGTCATCCCACGCGGTCCTTTCTGCTCATTTCCATTCGATGTTTCGTGACGTTGCATGGTGTTCATTGGACACACGCTTCGAATTCATAATCTCCAGATGCGTTGCACGCCAAATTTTTTCGCCGACAACAAAGAACGCAAGAGGACCCGAGATCTTTCTTGTGACAGTTGTTGATACAAGCCCCACGGCCTAGGGCACACGCCTCCTCCTGCTCTTGCCTCCCCTGTCCCGGTCCATCATCAACGCACCCCCCAAGCGCCACCATGCCCGCAAGCGCCACCAGCACCATGATCGCGTACACCTTCTTCATACCCATCACCCGCTGTCCAGAAGCTCTCCCAAACCCAAACTGCATTTGGCCCCGCCGAAGCCCTACAGCCTCACACAAGCCTCTTGCGATGTCAAGCGACTGCAGCTCTGGGTAACGCATCACGGTGATTATAACGTTTCAATTTTTGCACTTAGTCCGAACAAACCGCCATTTTCGAACTTTGCCCAAAGTCGAGTTCTTACGCAAAGCAATGATGAACGAAGCGGATTACTCGCGAATCTTGAACGAAGCTCGAATATGCGCTGCCACAGCTTGTCAGGACCTCGCTGAAGCCTTGGCGCAATGGAAAAGCACGCACGGGGCATGACACAACAGCGCATAGAGCACGCGATATCCTGGATTTGAAGCGTTTCGATGGCATGTCGGCGACAGGTTTGGCCTGTAACGTTTACGCAAAAAAAATAAGACGGTCATCCTTCGCGCAAGCCATGAAGCTCCGCTGTCGTTTGTCGGTCATGGATCTCCGAAATGGGTGTGCTTACCAAAGGAGCTGGTTGCCGTTGAGCAGCGATTGGACAGCTTTACCGCTTGCGCGCCGATTGCTCGATGGTTATGGTAGCACGAATGAAAATTCGTAAAAGCTTTCTTCAAGGAGCGGCGCTCCTTTTTACGGCAGTGTCGGTTTTTTCTTGCATTGGATTGACCGGGCTTGGCGATGGCGGCCTTGACACCGCGGTTTGTCCTGAGCTCGGCAGCGGCGCCATGCGGAGTAGCTTCACCGCGGATGCCAAGGCAAATGCCAATATCCGAGCCTTCGTGCAGGCCTCGAGCGACCTCGGAAAACTCGCGGTCAAGGTTGAGGGCGACGTTGCTAGCGCGTGCGAGCGAATGGGCGGTGACCTCGGCATCCCGGCCCCCCAGATGGGCAACTCGACCGAAACGAAGTGCGCCGCGGTCGCTGCAAAAATAGACGCGATCCTCAAGGCTGGCGCCAGCGTGAGCATGAAGGCGAGCGTCACGCCCCCGGAGTGCAAGGTGAGCGCCAACGCGTACGCCGAGTGCTCGGGGCAATGCAGTGCCCAGGTGGATCCGGGCAGTGTGGTTGCAAATTGTGAACCTGCCAAACTCTCGGGTATTTGCGAGGGGACGTGCGGCGGCTCGTGCGATGGTGTTTGTCGCGGCGACTGCTCGGGCGAGTGCTCGGCGAAGGACGCATCAGGCAAATGTGCCGGGAAATGCTCGGGCACCTGCTCGGGCAAGTGCGAGGCCACGTGCCATGCGAAATGCACGGGAACTTGGAAGGCCCCGCATTGCGATGTGAAGGTGGACGCCCCCAAGGCTGAGGCCAATTGCAACGCCAGTTGTAAAGCCCGCGCGGAGATCACGGCGCAATGCACTGAGGGCCGAGTGAGCATCCAGTCGAACGTGAACGTCGGCGAGATGCCCAAGCTCATCGCTACGCTTCAGGCCAATTTGCCCGTCCTCATCCAGGCTGAGCTTGGTTATGGCAAGCGCATCGCGGGCGAAATCGAGACACTCGTCAAGGTGGGCGGCGAGATGCCGAATGCCATGGCCGACGCCGGTGGTCATGCGCTGGCGTGCATTGGCGCATCGGCGAACACGGTCGTCCGGGCGCAGGCGTCGATTAGCATCAGCGTCAAAGCGAGCGCGAGCATCAACGCCAAGGCTGGCGCTCACTAGGCCAAAGGGAACCGCTCCTCATTATTTGGCCGCGTGGTGCCAGGACGAACCTCCGCGCAAGTTCTGAGAGGGGTGTCCATCAGGATTGCACTGGGTTTCACCCAGACTCCTTCCGACGTGAAATGGGGGCTCGGCGCCCCCAGCCCCGCGCCAGGCCGAGGCCTGGACCTGACATTGGTTGGTCCGCTTCGCGGTCAAACCAAGAATCACAGGAAAACTCTCGTAGACACCCACTGAGAATGCGGTGCTGACGGTGATGTTCAACCAAGGCAATGGGACGTGGGGTCCGATGGTTACAGCGACCTTGTGATGCGTCGGATGTGAATGATTGCCATCTCGTGAATGAAGTCGACGCGTATTTGTGGTGTCGCATCCTGGAATATGGATTCATTCGGGCAGTTTGTGAGTCATGGGGATTCGATAGGCTCGGGCACTCGAGTTTGTCGCACAGGTTACGACATCTACGTGGCGAGCAAGACACCTGGTACTCGACAAACTTTCGACGTGGTACCGGGGGCGACTCGTTCGCTCAAACGCGTGCAAGACGGCATTGAAGGCGTGCTCGTCGAGCTGCTCAGTGTACTGACTCAGCACGCAACGACCCTTGGTTTGGCAAACGATACTTTTCTGCGGATTGATACCGCGACAAAGAATTTCGCTTCCTGCGCCACCATTCAACCCGTGCCACCCGTGCCACCCGTGCCACCCGTGCCACCCGTGCCACCCGTGCCACCCATGCCACCCGTGCCACCCGTGCCACCCGTGCCACCCATCTCGCCTGTACTGCTGCTGCTTGCACCACCTACGCCGCCCATTCCACCAGCGCCGGGTGCTTCATGGCCTCCGCACAAACCGATCAATGCGCAATCCTCGGCGGTGTTGGCACAACCAAACGCGACGACAGCGAGTGTCGTGCTCATTGCAGCAGCCAGAACCGAAATCTTTCGTTGCGTTGTCATCTCAAAACCGCCCTTGAAGCAAAATGCCATTGTTCGTGGGCGAAACGATGGGGATAATCGCTACGTCGCCCTGAGTTTTTCGGGATGTTACGATTCCGTATACAAACGCTCCACCGAGCAGCAAACCCCCCGTTACGAAAAGTCCCGTGCTCGCATTCACATACCGATCGTGATCGAGACGCAAAATCAGAATCGTCGCACAATCCTTGGGTGCCGGATCCGCCTTACAAGGGTCGCGTCCAACGAGTTTGTCCAGTAATACATCGGCGTCTGTGCCCTGGCTCCTTCCGGCAATAAGCAGCCCAATCCCGAGACCAACCGCGGCGAGTCCCGCCCCTGCACCAACGTATGCCGGGATCATTAAACCTCTTGGAGCGCTTCTTTCCGGGTGGTCGAGTTCCGAGTCATTCGAGCGACGCGTCAATGTAAATTGTAATCTTTCGGTTTTTCCCGCAATGGCGCGAACCTGCCGCTGTTGCTCGCCGAAACCGCTTTTCTTGACCGTGATCTTGATGTCGCCCGGCTCGACGAATAGATTCTCGACCGGAGTGTCCACGACGAATCTGCCGGCAATGACGACGGCGTCCTTTTCGTTCACGACGATATCGAGACGCGTAACCCGCGAGGATACATCCTGCAACATCGATGCGACCCGCGTACGCTCGGCACCGTCAGGGAGTAGATCCCGCGCCCATGTCAAATGGTGTGCCGCTTCCGGCGCTTGGCCCAAGCGCAATTCACATTCACCCAACAAAACAGCCGTCTTGGCATCTTCGCGTAACGCCCACGCCGATCGCAGTGGATCCATCGCCCCCTTGCAATCATCCGCCTTGACGAACTCTTCGCCCTCCGCTCGGAGTGCGGCGGCTTTGGCGTCGTTCGTCCGAGGACCACTCGACGCACTTTGGCTCTTTTTTTCCTGACCCACCTGCGCCCACGCATTCGTTGCGGTAAGACACGCGAAACCAGCTACCACGAAAGCAAATCGAACCATATCAGCTCCTCGACCTGGCTGTCACGTCTAACACGCAAAATACGTCTTGCAAGAAAAATCAGACCATGACAACCCGAAGACATCCATCGTCGTGCGTCTCTTCAAACGCGTTCGGGTCTTTGCTGCAATTACGCACAAACAGGCTTCATGTTCGACCGCTCCGCCTTTTTACGTCCACCACGACGTACCGCATAGGCGGGTTCGACGCGGCTTTCTGCTCGCGAGAAATCCTCCGCAATGGCCACGGCTCGTTCCACATCGTCCACGAGGCAGAATCGATTCACAGTCATCTGTTTTGCCGCGCCATTGCATGATAAAGGCGAGCACTCGAAGAAACCGGTATTGCGGAAGCCAGCATGATGATTTTTTGGCGAACATGCTTGGTTATGGCATTACACGATTGAATACCAGTCTTGCCGGGCATATTCATGCATGTGGGTAGCTGAGATCGAGTGTAGCATTAGAAATCAAGGAGGACGAGCCGACGGATGCTCATGCACGTCCAGGTCTATCCAGGTACTATTGTAAGCGTTGGCACGTTTGCGATGGGCGTGCTCGTCGTCGAGTGGTACAATCGCATGAGGGGCGCATGAAAACCGGAGATGTCGTTGGCGGCAAATACCGCATCATTCGTGTTCTGGGCGAAGGGATGACGGGATCGGTGTGGGAAGCATTCAACGAGCGTACCTCGCGGCACGTCGCGCTCGAGCTAGTCCTCGCGCCGAGCGAAGATCTCAGGCGTCGAGTTGTACGCCAAGCGCATGCCTGCGTCGGTTTGTCTCATCGGAACATTGTAGAGTTGTACGACGTGGGCGAAACGGAGATTGGTGATCCGTTCGTGGTGATGCAACTTTTGCATGGCGAGACGCTTGCCGCTTTTCTGGAACGTCATCGACGGCTCGTGCCGCAGACGGCCGCGCATATCGCTCGGGACATTGCCCTGGCGCTTGCTGCAGCGCATGACGCGAGGGTCATCCACGGAGATCTCAAACCGGCGAATGTCTTCATGCCTCGAATTGATGGGGACGAAGAGGGCTTTATCGTCAAGGTCGTTGATTTCGGTGCGAGTCGATTGCTCGATGCTTGCGATAGGATAAATACCTACGCTGGGACGATTGTTGGATCGCCGGCGTACATGAGTCCCGAGCAATTCATGAAGGTAGAGGAGCTCGACCATCGCACGGACGTTTGGTCGCTTGGTATTTGTCTTTTCGAGATGCTTGCGGGCACACGCCCATTTCAGGGAAAAACGCATCAGGATATTTTCGACCAAGTCACGAAGACGAGCGCGCCTCTCGTCACGACTCGTGTTCGGTTTGTCGAGGACGGGCTGGCGACAATCGTGGCTCGCTGTTTGAAGCGGGATCGGGCAAGGCGAATCGGATCAGCGTCGGAGCTCGCCGCAATGCTCGACGCTTATGCGAATGCGCCCCCGGATGCGCCCATTGTCATTGCCTCGCAGACCAAGGAGCTCACGACCACGGCAACTGGGATCCGTGCGGCCGAGGCGCTGCCGGCTCCGACGGATGCGAGCAGCGAAAATAAGCTGACCGGCGCGTCGTCATCAGCGACGCCCGAGGGCCCGAAATTGCCAGGGCCGATGCAATCCAATGGTGGCACGCATCCTACGAACAATGGGGAAACGTCGCATCAAAACCAAGTGCAGCCGTAGCCAAACCGCCCCCTCCGAAACCGTCGTATCGCGAACTTTGAACGAACTCATTCCTGGAGATACTTCATGCGCTCTTTGCTTTCGAATACCCTTGTGAACGGAGCGATCGTTGTCGCTTTGATCTGTGCGGCTCCGGGCGTCCACGCTAGTGGGCCACAGGCAGGACCACCGCTACAGGTGGACGCAAAAAAGCATTTCGACGTGGGAGTCCAAGCGATTCGGGCGAAGCAGTGGGTGACAGCGCGGCAGGAGCTTCTCGCTGCCTGGCAATTCGAGCGTGATTATCGGATAGCCGCAAAACTTGGTCGTGTGGAGATCGAACTGCGACAGTATCGCAATGCAGCGGAGCACCTCGATTATTGTTTGCATCATGCAACGGAAATGAACGCGGAGCAAAAAGCGGCCATCCAGGCACTTTTCGATGAGGCGCGTGCGCAGGTTGGTACGCTCGATATACGGATGGCCGTACGTGACGCGACGATCCTTGTGGATGATCAGGTCATAGGCTCTACGCCGTTGGCGGCAGTTTTCGTCGAACCGGGGCAACGAACGATTACGGCGCGAAAGGCCGGCAAGACGTTCCAAGAAAAACGAGTTGACATTGTCGCTGGGCAAACGGCCCAGATTGACATCGTGGAACCTCCGCCAGAACAGCCGAAGGCGCTGGAGCCTTCTCCACCGACTCCTAAAATCGAGGAACAGACGCCGAATTGGAAATATGTGGCTGTTCCGATCGGCGTGGGCGTTACCGTTATGGGTTTTGCTGTAGGGATTGGTTATTCGGTGGTGTGGAAGCAGAATGTCGACGAACGTCCGGTGCAGACTCAGCAGACCCAAACGGGTCACGTGAATCAGGTGCAGACCGGGAACGCTACTGGTGCAGCAATCGGATATGCCGTCGGCGGCACGGCATTGGTTGCGACGGTGATCATGGCTGCGTGGCCATCCGAGCGTGCGCAGCGCGCGGGGCTTTTCGTTGCGCCAGTTGTTGGGGGCGGGCAGGGTGGTGTTGTCGTCGGTGGTGCATTCTAGAATTACCGACTGCGACCATCGAATTTCAAGAAATCTGTCCCACCACCCCTTCCACATCCAACAAATACCCCGCCACCATTTCCAAGGCAAACCGCTCCGGTAAACAATCCTGAAACTTGCTCAACCGATACCCCGGTAGCCGCGCCAATATAGCTTCCTGCATTCCCGCCGCTCCCCACCATTGTGCTGAGGATATCGTTTGAATCGCCTCGCGCACCGTTTCGTGCGTCACCCCGTCCCCTTCGATACGCACCACAAAATTGTCCGCCACGACCTTCCACCCTTCGGCAATTTCCAGCCCCATCTTCAGCGTGTGGTTGATGCGCCCCCCGGCAAACGTCCACCAACGTTTCTGCTCGCCGTCAAACTGCAATGCAGGTCCATCGCGTCGTAACAAATCCCCCAATTCCGAGCGTCGTTCATCAATGGTTTGTCGCGCTTTGTCATTCACGTACGGATATTCGACCGTCTCCATCAGGATTCGTTTCATTCGTTGACACAAGACGAACCCCAACATCTGCGGGACGAACCCTCCCCAGCTCGGCTTCATCCCCCGCGGCGCTTCCTGCACGACCACCACCCGGTCGGCATGATTGATTCGCAGCGACGTCCACGCGCGTCCGCTCAGCAAAAACGACGTCATCCCCTCCACGAGCCGATCCACGAAATCTTGCTCCAGCGATCCCAAATCCCGGCCCGATAACGTTTGCACCCGATACAAAACTGGACTCGAAAACACCGCGTACAATTCTTGAAAGTTCTTTCGGCCAAACACGCGCTCGGCGCGTTGACCCATCGACAACAACCCCCCGCCCTCGAACAAAAAGTCTTTCTCCTTCATGTGGGCGACGACCGTATCGAATTCATCGCGCGATATGTTGACAAAATCGGGCGCGGCTTGCAGCTGTTTCCAACATCGTTCGGCACTCACTGCCCCGAATTGCAACGTCATCGCCAATAGCTGCTGCACCAGCACCGGCCAACATCGACCCAGCACCAGCACCGCCTCCACCCAACCCTCGCGCGCCAATTCCACGAGCGCCACCGCTTGCAATACCGCCTCGGGATCCTCGCACAAAAACGTCGTATTGGTCACTGTCCCCGCACGCCGGCCCGTACGACCCATGCGTTGCAGAAACGACGATACCGACGTCGGCGCATTCGCCTGAAAAACCAGGTCCAAGTCTCCCACGTCAATGCCGAGTTCCAGCGTCGACGTGCACACGATACATGCATTCGTGCCCGCGTGAAACCGCTCCTCCGCCGCTTTGCGTTCTTCCAGCGATACCGAACTGTGATGCACGAATACGTCGATCCCTCGACCGCGCATTCCCTCCGCCACGCTCTCCGTCAATGCCCGCGACTGGCAAAATAGCAAACTTTTCTTTCCAAACCCTCGCGCCGCCGCTTCCCCCGACAAACTTCCCACGTTATCGTGCAGTCCAATGTGCAATTCTCGCTTCGATGGGACTTTCGGCGGAGTCACGACGACCCCACTACGCCGCGACGAACCCTTGAGCCATGTGACGATTTGCTCCGGATTGCCCACCGTTGCCGACAAACCAATCCGTTGCACATCATGCTGACTCACCAGCGCGATTCGTTCCAGCACCGACATCAAAAACGCACCGC
>JANORL010000569.1:0-10267 GCA_031415295.1 Polyangiaceae bacterium
GCATGGATCGGGCATTGCAAACTGGTCGGTGTCGGCGCGCGAGCATGCGGGGGACATTGTGTTTCTGCACAAGCTCGTGCGAGGTCCAGCGAGCCGCAGTTACGGTGTTGCCGTGGCGCGACTTGCGGGGATACCCGAGCCGGTATTGGCACGAGCGAAGGCGATCTTGTCGACGTTGGAATCGGGCGCAGCGCTGCCATCGGGGCGTCACGCGACGATGCGCGGACGAACGAAAAACGGCAGCGTGCAAATGGATTTGTTTGCACCGTCGGCAGCTCCTGAAACGAAAGTAAACGCCGCGGTGGAAATGCTGAAAGCGGTGGAGATTGAAAGGCTCACGCCGCTAGAAGCGTTGACGTTCGTCGCGAAACTGAAGGCGGTTTGTTGAGGGGTGGTCAGGACGAACTCACGACTGCACAAGGGTTGATGTCACGCATGCGCGACAGCAGTCCTGTGTTTTCTTGACGCGAAGGTCCTTTCTGGGTAACAGCGACAATCGACATCATGAACGCAGTGGATGTTTTCATTTCCTATTCGCATCGCGACGAAGCAATGCGCGAAGACCTCGTGGCCCATCTATCGAGCCTTCGACGCAGTGGCTTGATTCGTGACTGGCACGATCGGTGTATTCAACCTGGCGACAGTTGGAAAGGAGCGATTGATGAAAACCTCGAGAAAGCACAAATCGTGTTGTTTCTCGTGAGTGCGCAATTTATTGCTTCCAACTATTGCTTCGACGTTGAAATGAACCGAGCGCTCGAACTGCGGAGTCAAGGAAAAACGCGGATCATTCCGATCATCGTTCGTCCGTGTGATTGGAACAGTACACCACTGGGGGCGCTTCAGGCATTGCCTAAAGATGCCAAACCAGTTGTAGAATGGCCGAACGTCGATGCCGCGTGGACCGACGTTGCCCGGGGAATCAGGGCCGTTGTCGAGAGTTTAGTTCGTGCGCAACCTTGACTAAGGGTCGTCAAGAAAAACGAATACTTTCGTGTCGCTGCTATTGTTGGGCGGTGCTAGCTTCATGCCCATACACAGCGCTGTCGCTTTGAGGTTATCATGGGCCGTGATGAACCGAGCGAGCAATTGCTGACCTTGCTCCCAGATCTCTACTTCGATACCTTTTCCGGTGAGAACATCTTCCAGGAGAATCGGAATCGGTTGTGGAACGGTGGCACGAGCGTTTTTTGAATTCGCCTGAGCGGATGAATAAAGCACGCATTGTCGATCGGTACCGGAGGCAATTCGATGGAAGCATATTTGTGCATCCATTGATGGTTCTCGACCATTGATGGTGGCGTGGGCGAGGCGCATCGTGAATGGTCGAAGCGGGGAGAGCCGTTCTGTGCAGGCGAGGGGCACGCATTTCCTTCCCGAGGGGCAACATGGCACATTCGGGTCGGAACAAAGTTTGTGTTTTTCGTCTGTGGAAAGTGCACAATCGCTCCCGCCGCAACATGGCGATGGACATTGATTGGGTGACAGGGTCGCGGGAGATGTCGTGGGGAATGTCGTGGGGAATGTCGTCGTTGTAGCGTCTCGGGTTGAAGTGGTAATTGCGTAATAATATATGCTGAAACCGAACAGTCCTAGGCCAATGAGCTTGATGAGTATCGAATAGGAATTCTGCTTCGGAGGCGACACGGCTTGTGGGTATGGAACATAGGTTTGTCTTGGCTGCATCACTTGCGGCGCCGGAGCCTGCGGATGAGATTGCGTGAGTACTGGGGTCGGTGCGGCGTAGGCTTGCGCCTGATACGGGGCACTGATGCGTTTTGCGACTTCGTAAATTTCCCGAGCAACTTCGGTCCAGGCGGCGTCTTCATTGGCGCCCTCTACGGATTGGCCGTCGCGAGGCAAATGGACAAGACCCAGGGGATACTCGCGAGTTTTATTCCAGTTATGTTTTCGGACAATGACCGAAATGACCGCTTTCGTGCCAACCTGCTGGTATGCCCAATCTTCTTCCTGCTTGCACCTTGCGTCATTCTCGAAACGAATGGTTCGAAAGAGGACGACGATGCGGGCTTGTCCGAAATATTGGTTCAAAGAGGTTTCAAGGTTGTCACCTGCATTGAGCTTGTGCCGGTGAAAGACACGAAGTGCCCCTCTGTTGACGAATGTGGCAAGGTGCTGCTCGAACTTCTCGCAGGCGCCAGCGTCTTGGGGCGCAACGGCGACGTAGATGTCGACGCGTGTAGGCATGATCGCGCCGCGACTCTACACAGGCTCACTTGGAAAGCAAGAATTTGTGGGAAACTTTGCGGATCTCGTTTTCCCGGTCGCGAGGCGGCGAAGAATCCACAAGGTTCCCTCGGAATCACGATGGACTGGGACGACATGGGCGCCGAGCCCTCCGTGGCGAGGACAATTCCCTTTCAACCCTCGCTATCGACGCCCGATCCGTCGTCGGGCTTGCTCCTCATCGTAGTCACGGCGGTCGCGGACGCGTTCCGTAGATTGCGAAACGTGATCAAGACTGGCTCTTGTGCATTTCAACGTCTCCGACACGTCGTCGCGAACGTCGTGATGTCGTCGGAGCATGAACGAATCATCGTTGTGGGCACTGTGCATGCGTGCACGAGCAAATGCGACGGGTTTGCGAGCGTCGCGAGCGCGCTGGTGTAGGATCGCGACTGGTTCGCGAGTATCGTGCTTGACTCTTTTTGGGGGCAAGATGTACGTTTGGTCGCCGGCCTTGTATTGCACGAAAGGACTTCATCGGGAGCAAGAAGTCGAAACAGGTTGAAAACCGCGTTCGATCCAGCGCGCATGTAATGATTGCCGCGAAAACGCATCGCGTCCAGGTTGCCGAATCCCTCGCGGCGCGTGCTGCCGTTGTGCAGGGGGAAAATACGTCGACAAACCATTGCGGGCCGATATAGCCCAGCGCGCTCGTTCCAAATTTGCCCAAGGCGGTCGGTCATGTTTACGGAAAATTATTGCTGACCTCATTGCTTGTCGTCACGATCGCCTTACGTACTCGTGCGCTCCTCGAACCGTTCCGAAAGGCTCTTCATGACTGAACGAACCGCCCTGATCGCCGGCGCAGGTATCGCCGGCCCTGCACTTGCTTTCTGGCTGAAACGTTATGGATTGTATCCAGTTGTGGTCGAACGGGCCGAAGAACTTCGGCTCGGTGGACAAAACATCGATATCCGGGGCGCAGGACGCGAAGTCACGCGACGGATGGGAATCGAATGCGAAATTCGGGCAGCCACGACGGGCGAAAAAGGGCTCCGCTTCGTCGACCGCTACAACGCGATAAAGGCGGAATTTCCCGCGGGAACGTCAGACTCGGATGGATTCACGGCTGAGGTCGAGATTCTGCGTGACAATCTTGCGCGCATTCTCTACGAAAAGACCCGCAACGGAACCGAATACGTCTTTGGTGATTACATTACCGGACTTCGCGAGCATGATGGCGGCGTGACCGCGTCCTTTGCGAAGGGAAATGCACGCGATTTTGACATCGTTGTCGCGGCGGATGGCATTCGCTCCCGCACCCGATCCATCGTCTTCGGCGACGAACCCTGTATTCGAGACCTCGGCATGTACATGGCCTATCTAACGATCCCGCGTATACCCTCGGACAAACCATGGTGGTATTGGTACAATGCACCAGGAAGGCGAACGATTCAATTGCGGCCCGATAACGTGGGCACGACTCGGGTTCTGCTTTCTTTCATGTCCGAAACACGCGGCTATGAAAAGCTTGACGAAGGCGAGCAAAAGAAGATCCTTCGTCGTGTTTTTCACGATGCGGGGTGGGAAGCTTCACGGGTGCTTTCCGCGCTAGATGAAGCGTCGGACATGTATTTCGATTCGATTGGTCAGGTTTTGGCTTCGTCATGGTCACGCGGTCGCGTGGTGCTCCTCGGCGATGCGGCCTATTGCCCCTCACCAATCAGCGGAATGGGCACGAGCGTCGCGCTGGTAGGCGCGTACGTGCTTGCTGGTGAAATCGCCAACAAAAAGACCATCGGGAAGCGTTCGCGTCTTATGAGAGAATCATGCGCCCCTACGTTCGCCAGGCCCAGGATCTTCCGCCAGGAGCACCTGGGGTGGTACATCAAAAAACGAAAATCGGTATTGCTGTCTTGCACGTAGGCTTGCGCATTGCAGCAGGGTTTTTCGCGAGCGGAATCGGAAGCAAACTGGTCGCGCCACCCGCCGACAAGATCGACCTCCCGGATTATTCAGCTTTTGTGCACTGACCCAAGGTTGAGCGGAAACACCGAAAGTGGCAGTGTTAAGTTTCCGCGGCTTGCATCGACACGAGCTTGGTCCCATTCGAAACCCATAACGTGCCAATCTCCTTGAAGCCGAATTTATCGTGAAAACGACGCGAAGGTTCATTGGCGGGAACGATGTTGTATTCGCATGTCACGAGCGGCAGGTGGTTGGCACGAGCAAAGGCAAACAATTCCGTATACAGGAGCGAGCCGAGCTTGTTTCTGCTCAATGCCGCTGAGACGACGATTCGGTCGACATAAATAAATGCCGAATGCCTCGACGCAAACCACGAAAAGTTATCATTGACGTAAGGCGCATCCTGGCGTATTGCCAAGAGAAACGCCGCGACTACCCCATCGACAGAAGCGACGTGGTGGAAACAGGAAAAACCATCGAGGAGCCGAAGGCGATCCACGTCCATCGGACTCGTATGCTGAACTTCAGCATCATTTAATCGAAGGATGGCCGGGAAATCCGCTTCTTGTGCTGGACGAAGAAAGACGACATTCATAAAACTACGCTATGCTGACGTTCGACGATGAAAGACAACGTTTTAGCGCTGTACTGCGCGACGGCGAATTTTTTCGGCCAGTTCTCGAATGCTCGTGAGCGCGTTTGAATTGTTGTGCGAGATCCAACGGGTTGCGAGATCCAGACTTTCGAGGGCAGCAGACCATTGCGACAATTTAACGAGCACCAGGGCTTGAGTGACGAGGCAAGTCCAGCATTCAGGGCGCTCGACGAGGGCGCGACGGGTGTATTGCAAAGCAACGTCGGCATTCCCACGGGCAAGTTCGGCATCCGCGAGGGCATTCAGTTGGCTCGCCGTACGAGCGACCGGTTGAAGTCGCGCGATGAGGTCGTCGAAAACTCCCTGTTTTGCCATTCCTTTCAAAACATCGAGGTCGAGCAGGAGTTGCGCGTGTAATAGACGCGCGTCATTGGGGGTCGACGCCAGGCCTTTCTGAATTTCGGCCGCGGCTTTTCCGAATTGCTTGTTTTCGGCGTAAAGGCTGGCCGTCATTGCCTGCGCCAACGCCGCACTCGAGGGATCCTTCTGAGCGCTGGAAGCATGCGCGAGCGCGAGTTCTTGGAATTTGAGCCCCAATAACCAGCTCCAATGCAAATGCGCCTCGCCAGCTCGCATCGATCGAATCTGTGGTTTTTCCCGTACACGCACGCGGTATTTCAAATCGACGTACGGCATTTGTTCGCGTTCGCGGTATGTTGCGATGAGCTTATCCAGATCGATTCCCCCAAATTCGTCCTTCCAAGCTGCTTCGGGCGTTCGGTTTCGAGCACGGAGAACGCCCAAATATCGCGCAAACCGCCCCTGTAGCTCAGGATCGCCAAGCTCGAGGAAATGGATCAACGACCAGGCCGCCGCATAGTTCCCGATAGACCGCTTGAGTTCCTCGTCACTTTGGGTCCTTGAATAAAAATGTTCGTAATCGAGCTCGAGGAGCTTCGGAATTGAAGGCACGAAATCCCGCGGCACAATTTGAATCCGCTGGCCGAGATATTCGCCATGGTTAAATCTTTCGTTGGGAGACACGAACAAGTATGGTGGCAAGCCAATCGATAGTTTTCCGTTTTGGACGAGCGCAGTTTCGAGGAACTCGGCGAGACCTTCGTTGACCCATATCGGCGCATTCGGAAAACAAATGGCATTCAGCCGATGCGTTAGTTCGTGCTGGAAGGTTTGCCGGCTCTTTCCCTCGAATGTCGCGGGAATGACGATTTGCGGCGGATAATCGATCCAGGAAGCTCCATAACTCTGATAATACGCGCCAGAGTTCGCAGGCGCGATTCGCTCGAATTGATCCCGCGGCAGCGCTGTTACCTCAATGCGACCCATATCCCGTGCGAAAGCACACTGAAGCACATCAGATGCAAACGCATCTCGAATCTCTTGCATCTCGCTCGCAAGGTCTTGAGCGGCAGAAACCGGCAGTTCGGCCCGAAGTCGAACGTGTTCGGTTTCCACGACCACCCAATTGTCGACAGGGGTCGCCGGCTTTGCGGCACAACCCGTTGCGCCGAGCAGAACCAGCATGACAATGCTAGCGACGCATCGAATTCGAGCGTGCGGACTTTGATGGTAGGGCTTCACAGCTGCCGAAGGTTCGTTGGGGAGCGAAATCACGCGCGCGACGATGGTACAGCAGAAATGTGCAGATGTCGAGCGTCCGATGCAGTCGAATGGAATTACATTCAATCCCAGTACCGCAATGCGAATCCGTCACTTCGGTTGTGGCACGACACGCAAGTACGGTTTAATCGTCTTCCATCCACCTGGAAATCGCTCTTTCGCTTCTTCGTTGGATACCGACGGCACAATAATGACATCGTCGCCGTTTTTCCAATTCACGGGCGTCGCGACCTTGTGTTGTGCCGTGAGCTGAATCGAATCGAGCACCCGAAGCACTTCGTCGAAATTACGTCCCGTAGACATTGGGTACGAAAGCATGAGCTTGATTTTCTTGTCCGGACCAACGACGAATACCGTACGAACGGTGGCATTGTCGGCGGCGGTGCGTCCGTCGGACGTTGTGCCCACATCTTCCGGCAACATGTCGTAGAGCTTGGCTACCTTCAAGTCCGAGTCCCCAATCATGGGATAGTTGACTTTGTGGCCTTGCGTTTCTTCGATATCCGCAGCCCATTTGCTGTGGTTACTCACCGGATCGACGCTCAAACCGATGATTTTGCAGTTGCGCTTCGTGAATTCCGGCTCGAGTCCCGCCATGTAACCGAGTTCGGTCGTGCAGACGGGTGTGAAATCCTTGGGATGGGAAAAAAGAATGGCCCAGCCGTCGCCGATCCATTCGTGAAAGTTGATGGTTCCGTGCGTGGTTTCTGCAGTAAAATCGGGTGCTGTTTGGTTGATTCGCAGCGTCATGGCGTACTCCGAGTCGTTCAGGTGAGCCGCCCAGCATACTCGTTGCGCTGCGTGAATCAACGTCAAGTTCACCAAGTTCACGTTGTTTGCGAACGTACGTTGTCTACCATCGATGTCCGCCATCGATGCAATTCTTCAGTGTGACGATGTGGAGTCAACAGCAAGAAATCGCCGACGAATGAGCGAAACGAATAGACAAGCCAATACGGGAAAGTGTACCTTGCGTGTGCTCACGCTGTTCATCCGCGTAGCCTGCTTCACTCGCGTCCAGCCACAGAGGAGTCAAGTTATGACCAATCGTTCTTTTGCCGCTTCGCTTGTTGGTTTAGGAATCTGTACGGCCGTTAGCTTCGGGGCCACCGAAGCGAATGCCACAAACTACACGGTGTGGATTCATGGCCGATCGCCGGGCAATACCTACAACAAGGTAACCCATCAGGATTTTGCCTATTGGGGGCCGAGCTCCACGGCGGCAGGTGTCAATAAACGCGCCGTCAATTGGGACGGACAAAGCAGCATTTCTGCCAGCAATGGTGGTATCCGTAATGCCCTCGACTGTTATTGTACGGGGTCGAATTGGTGTTACATCGCCGCGCATAGCGCTGGAGATCTGCAGATTGGGTATGCCCTCGATTTTTACGGTTCGTCGACGCGCCTCAAGAAGAATGCCGTGCCAAACACGAGCGGTGTTTGTGGCAACACGGATGGTATGACCCAAACGGGTTGGAACATCAAGTGGGTGTACGTGGCGTCTGGGGCAGGTGGTGGCAGCGAATTAGCGGACATGGGGCAGGTGTTTACTGGCAACGCGATCGATACCAATCTGAAAGTCGCCAATGCACGCGGACTGTACAACCACAACGCGACGCGCAGTGTATGGTTCCACATGTATGCGGCGTCCAAAGGCACGCTTTATTCGGGCACGCTCCCTGGACAAGACGACGAGGCGGTTTCGTATCATTCGACCGGCGGAGTTTCTGCTGCCGGCAGCTTCTGCAATCCGGCCGACTGGTTTTGTAACGATCTTAATCTAGGCACGGCAGCGGCGGAAGGTGGAACGGCACTCTGGAGCTACCACACGGTCAAATTTCGTGACGATGGCGAAGCGTACAACCATTATTCCGGCGGAAACTGGTCCGGCATCGTCGCCAAGGTGCGGAGCGACGTAGCAACGTACGCGCAATAAATCGATTGTTTTACGGTTCCCCGCCTTCGTCGATTGCTTTATCGACGTCCTTGCCAAATTCTTCCAGATGACGCGTTTTTTCTTCGCTTTGCCATTCGGCATTGGAGAACGCAGATTCCTCGTACTTTTTCGTCGTGTACACGTTCCCTTCGAGCACCGACATCAATTCACGATCGGGATCGCGATCCTCGAATAACACCAATCCTTCGAGGTCCCGCAAGATGAATGGCGATTGTGCGTGCTGATCGATGACGAGCAAACCAAAGATACACATCTTCGCTTCGCGCAGACCCGCTTCCATCAAATCATTCCATTCCAAATACGCAAAGCCATCGCCTTGGGCGTCGTCCACACGCCCCCTCAAAACGTAGCGCCCCGCTTTGCTGACATCCATTTGCACGTACAAACAAAGCGATCCGTTCTCCATGGCTTCACGCATTTTTCCTGTAAAACGAGCCGGTGCCGATGGCGTATAAATCAACTGAAAATTCGCGAGTCCTTCTTCCGAAGCCACCCGGACTTTGACGTCGATACCAATACCGCCATGGTACGAAGAAAACCCTTCTTTTGCTGGACCAAAAGACGCCACCGCGCCACCTTGACCGTCATCCGCGAAAGTAACGGGTGCTGGCCCGATCACCATGGCATTGTCCGTCGAAGGCACGGATGTCGCCATAGCGGAGAGAACCTGGCACCCCGCGGTCGTATCCGACGATCTACAAGTAATGTGCAATTTCGCAGATTCGTCGCCAACGAGATAAAGCCGATCCTGTTCGAGCGTGACGCGAGCTTTTTTCGTTGTGCTTCCGTCCGCCGTGGCCAGAGGGTGCGTGCTTGGTTGAACCGAATGCGGCTTTTGCAAATCCGGCATTTCGGAAAGTGGACGTGATCCCGGCGGATACCGAGCCCAAATCTTGTACCCTTCGAGCGTATGGCGTGCTTGGGCCAGGCGTTCGTCTGCCACGTCTTGCGGCGTATCATTGGGCGAAAAGGTGACTTTCTTTCCAGGCGGCAATGATCGCGGCGTTGTATTCGATGAACTCGATACTGGCGCGACTCTTGGTAACGTCGTATCGAGCAGCGCATCTTCCGACGGAGCTTTGTTTCGCGATCGCCACGCAAAAAAAACAATACCTGCGGCGAACACGAGCAGACTGACAAAAATCAACCCACGGCGTCGTTTAGCGCCTGATTCGGGCAAATTCTCTTCAGTCTTCCCTCTTGGTGATCGTGGAGAAGCCGTCATCGCGGTAGCCCGAGCAGATCGTATACCATTACGCCCGTCAAGTCTATATCAACATCTTCGAGCGAAATAAATTCCCTGTGCATTGGCCGCGAAGCGGACGATGCATGCACGGGTCAAGGGGCATTGCCCCTTGCCGGGTCGAGGGCGGAGAGCCCTCGCTCCCTCTTCGTAGCCACCGAGCGCAAAATGGGCAAAAGCGCAGCGCGTTGAATCTTTAATTGATCGAGCGTTTCATGGGCTTGGCCTCGTTCCAGTGACGCCATCAGCAACGTTCGTTCGTCTGCCGTAATCGGCCCGCGAAAACGTTCGATCGCCGCCAAATAAGCGATATCGTAAGCTTTTCGCAAAACATGCTTCCCAGCAGCACTCTCGTCGTCGATAGCTCGTTTCCAAAACTCTTCGATCGCCTGCCAATCGTGGTTTTTTAGCGCGTGCGTTTCGAGAATACGAAAACGGGTCGTTTGCCCCTCGTTTATTTCCGCTGCTATCGTCGCGCATCGATCAATGGGAATACTCGCCGGATCCAACTGTGGACGATGAAAAATGTCCTGTACCGCAAAAGGTAATGCCGATGATGGCGTACGCACCAATTCCACCGCGCCAAGCACCATCGTCGATGTCGAAACACTCGATAACGATGATTGTCGTGGTTTGTTACCCATGCTCAATTCCACTCGCGCAGATTCTTCGACAT
>JANORL010000570.1:0-1825 GCA_031415295.1 Polyangiaceae bacterium
CCGTGACGACGCCCGACGAAGGAGCGCCCAAGCAAACCGAGGACACGGCGACCAACGAGCCGACGTTGCCCATCGCTTCGCCGTACCGACATGCCCAACGCATGATGGCCCACGTGCGAGCTTTCGGTGCACGCCTTCACCCCTACGCGTTTGCTCTGCTCGCCAGCGGCACGTTGGGATTCGTTGCGATCCGTAAGATCTTGGCGCGCGCCGGTCACCCTGCCCTGCCCCTTGATGACTCGTTCATTCACCTGCAATACGCACGACGTTTGGCCGAAGGCGGGTTTTTCTCGTACGTAGCGGGCGAAGGCTACACGACAGGCGCGACGAGTTTGCTCTGGCCGATGTTGCTCGCGCCGTTTCACTTGCTCGGCTTTCACGAGCTGTCTTTGGTCTGGGCCGCATGGTTCTGGGGCACGCTCGCGCACGCGGCGCTGGCCGTGGAAGTTATGCGTTTGTCCGGACGATTGGCAGGTCGAGACGTTGCCGTCGGCGCGCTTCTGATGAGCCTCGGGTTTGGCGGGTTCGCCTGGTTCGCGTGGAGCGGAATGGAGACGATTCCCTTCACGTGGCTGCTCCTACGCACAACGCGTGCCTCTGCCGAACTCTGCGAACCTGAACCAGACAAACCACTGGTTTCACCTGCCGAAGTTGCACTGCTCGGGGTGATCACGCCGCTGCTCAGGCCGGAAGGTTTTCTCGCTTCGGGTATCGCGTTTTTGGCGCTTGCGTTTCGAGCTTTCACGATCCGAAGTTGGCGCAGTCGTCTCACGTCGCTGGTGCCGCTCACGGGACCGCTCATCGTTCCCGCACTGCATTTCGTACTCGCGGGTCACGCGACGTCCGCGACGACGATGGTCAAGTGGCTACCCGCAAACCCCGCGTATGACCGTGCAGGAGCGCTCGGGTTCATCGAGTACAACCTGAAGCAGTTGTTCACGAGCGTTCTGGATGGTGGCGACTGGTCGTGGTTGTTCGTGCCCGAAGGACATCTGGCAGTGGTGCTGTTGGGGTTTGTCGCGCTGCTCGTTTGTGCGTGGCGACAACGCCTGTCGATGCATGCGGTCTTCATGATCGTTCTTGTCGTGGGCACGGTTCTTCCGTGCACGTACCTGAGTTTTTTGTGGAACCGCGTGCGGTATGTGTGGCCGTTTTTCGCGGGACACTTCGTGCTGGCGGCGTGTTTGGCGCGCGTGCTCGGAGATGCCGTTCGTACGTTCGGCAAGACGAACCTTCCTGTAGCACCGGTGCTGGCGGGTCTGTTTGCCGGAGCGATCGGAGTCAAACTTCCGCGTGCGCTTGCGGATCTTGCGGAGAGTGCGCATGCGATTGATCGGCAGCAGGTAGCGCTCGGATTTTGGGCACGCGAGCATCTGCAAGCGGACGCGCGTATCGGCGTGAACGACACGGGAGCGATTGCGTTTCTGTCGAATCGAAAAACCTTCGACGTGTGTGGTTTGACCACGGAAGGCGAAGCGCTTTACTGGACGTACGGCGCAGGATCACGCTTCGAGCATTACGAAAAGCTGCCCGTGGAGCGGCGTCCATCGCACTTCATCGTGTACCCGCAGTGGATGTCGTGCGAGCCGGTTCTGGGGGACGAACTCCATCGCGCAACCGTGACCGACCAGTCGATCCTTGGTGGACAAACGATGATCGCGTACAAAGCGCGGTGGGACCGCATGAATTCTGGCGCGCTTCCTTGGCTGAAGCTGAGCGCGGATGCGAAGATCGTCGACGAGATGGACGTGTCGGATCTCGAATCGGAGAAAGCGCACGGCTACGCGCTTTTTGGCGGGTCGGATCACGACAACGTGGCCGCGCT
>JANORL010000571.1:0-25470 GCA_031415295.1 Polyangiaceae bacterium
ATCAAATGGCCGTACGAAAAAGAAACGCTCGGTACGAAGCTTGAATCCTCCGGATCGTGCTCGTTCAGACCATCGGAGAACGAGACGAGCAGGTCCGAAGCCGCCTTGTTTTGGAAGACGTGCAGTTCATTTCCAATGAACAGCACGACGTCGGCCATTCCGTCACCGTTGACGTCTCCGATTCGAGGCCCGCGAGGGTCCGCGAGCGTGACCCCTGCTTCGCCAAGCTGCGCTTCGAACGGGATGTTCGCGTCGATCCGTTCGAATGTATTGGTTCCGTTCGTCGCGCGCAGAATGTACCATTTCGGCAATTCTGGGGGCTCGCTCATCGCGATAAGGACGTCCGTGCGTCCGTCGCCATCCCAATCGAGCGGGGTCGCAAGGTGGAAGTAGGTGTCTTGCGGAAAAAGACCGTCCCATTTCAAGCTGTCAACGGGTGTAGCAGCAAAAAGGCCGTCCACATTCGTCCATGTACGCAAACGGCCATCAATTCCCGATGCAATCGCATCGGGCAAACCGTCCGCGTTGACGTCCGCGAAAATGACCCGTCTAGGACTCGGCGGAATGGGCAATTTCGTATCCCACGCTTTCCAGGTCCCGTCCGCCTGCCGCTCGAGCGAACTGTACGTCGTCGTCTGCGTCGCCGGAATGCCACCAATCTTGATCATCCCCGGCAAAATGAGGTTTACTTTGCCGTTCCGATCGAGGTCCGCAGTGCGCAGCTCCATGCCGCAACCAAACCCCGCAAGCGGCTCGATGGGTGCGCCATTTTGCTCGAATCCCCCCGGCCGCCAAAGATGCACCGTCCATGCAGGCTGGCTTGGATCTCCTTCGGGCGAACTGTCGTGATCCTGGCACGAAATGAGGTCTCCGACGCCGTCACCGTCCAAATCGCCGAGGTGCACGGATCCACCTGGACCGCGGAGTTGCTTCGGGGCTGGGCCGAGCGGGAAGGGACGTTTGATCTTGGTCCCGAATGGCTCGAACGTGCCGTCTGCTTTCGATAGCAAGACGGTATGGTTATTGCGATTCCCGTAAACGTCGTAGAGCAAAACGTCCGTGCGCCCGTCCTGGTTATAGTCAATGGCTACACCAAGCTCCGGTTGCAGCAGTGCGGGATCTGATGGGCCTTGCGCATCTTGCACGAAGGACCATTCCTGCGAAAATGCAACCTTCGACGCACCGAACCCATTACCCTGGTTTCGCGCGACGCTCCATTGCGTGACGGGATTCGTTGGCGTCGAAAGTGCCGTCGTATCCGGCGTGAGCAGGTCATCGAGCCCGTCGCCATTGAAATCCCCGAGCATATAACTGGCAAGCCGCGACATGGGCGCCGCTATTTTCGTCGCAATATGCTCGAATCCTGTGGTCGTGTTTTTGGCATATTGGAATCGAGTTTCGGGCTTGCATGCCCCATCTGCCCCGCACTCTTGCGCGGACACGAGCCTTGTCCGGCCCGTGGTTTCGCTTTGGTCGTAGGTGAATTCGTACCGGCGCACGAGTTCGTCGCCGACGCGCGTCTGGACTTCTTCAAGGCGCAAGCTGCTTTGGAATGCATTCCCCGCGGCATAGATCGTCCGCACGTCGTCGGGGTCTTTCGTGCCGTAGACGAATGAAACAGCGCGCGTCCCTTCCTCCCCATCGAATCCAGAATATCGGATTTCGTCGAGTGCATATTCCACGTCAACCCCGTCCGCTTCGGCGAAACAATACCCGTAGGTCATCGTCGACCCACGAGCATCACGCGTTTCCGATGCTAACCACGCACGGGGGTGGCCATTTTTTGCGCGAGGTCTACTGCCATCGTTTGTCCCGTAAGACACAATCCATCCCGAGGGCAAGTAGGCTTCAAAGTATGATTCATTGGTCGTTGCCAAGTATTCGACGACCTTTACCTGGGCATCATCGGGGAATGTGCTGTATTCGATCGTATCGCCGTTTTGCGCGACAACAACAAGACGCTTGCCATCAAGGCACCTGGCATCCCTGGCGTCGTAATGAACATTTCCTGTCTCGGCGTCGACGCCGTCTATCGCCCTCGTTTTCGGACAGCGCTGGATCGCCGAAGATCCGCTGACGGTGAAACCCCTTCCGAGCACGCTATCGCCGCCGTTGCTGCTGTATGAAACCGCGAGCGAAGGTTCGACGCCTGCCCGGCCCGGCGGGACGGCGATCTGCATGCTCATCGCGCTTTCGCCCGTGCTGGTGACGCCGTGGGTCACGGAAGTCGTTCCCGGCAACAGCACAAGCGGCGAGGCGCGCCGCGGGAAAACGGGTAGCTTGTCGTGCTGGAAACGGCACGGGTTCGTGTCCGCGCGCTTGGCCTGCCCCTCCGGTTCGCACGCGCATCCGGGAGCAATCACGCACCCGAGCACGAGCCAAGAAAGCAGGAGTACCGCCGGCCAAACCCCCCTTTTTGCGCTGGGCATGAGAACCCTCCCAACGTTGAGAATACGCAAAATCGGAAACCGATGTCAACACACACCAAAAGTGGCCGGTGTTGTCTGCGGAGCGCGTTCGCCTGACGCCCACCGTAAGGCCATCTTTGCACCGTTCGTCAGACCGATTTCGGGAAAGAGCCACCAAGAGGCTCAAATTCCCGGCGATTCGTGCGCTACACCAGCCGAGCGCATTTGCTACTCATGACCTCGCGCTGATCGGCGCCGTATCAGCACCAGCCCGATGCCGCTCACGACGCCGCTACCCTTTTCCGATCCACCGCACGCGGGACAGCACGGTTCCCCGCGCGTCGCGTGGGCATAGGGCAGCATCTTTGTCGCTGAGCGGTTCGCCACCATGGGAGCGAAGCTCGAGCATGCCCGTCTGGTGCAATATGAGCATGACCGCGTGTGTTTGCGCGACGGTGATTCCTGGGAGAAGCGAACGAACCACACCAGACACACGGCTCAATCCGGAGCGCGGATCGTTTTCGCGACGAATCGCGGTTTCCACCAAATCGATGAAGCCCTGCACGGTGAGTTCATCGGATGGTTTGATCTGCTTCGGACGCTCGTCGTTGGGATTTGAACGAGCTGTCGCCCGCGGTTGCGCGTCGGCAGCGGTTTCTATTGTTTTTGCTGGGGCACGCTTGGCGATGCCGGCGCCGATCTCGTCGTCGGATTGGCGCATCGCCTGTGCTGAAAGACGCGAAGCGTCATCCACGAATTGCGGAATGGGACTCGATTGCGCGAATTGCGGAATGGGACCCGATTGCGCGATCCACGCCCGAAGCAAAGCCGACCGGTCTTTGTGCCCGAGTTCCTTGGCAAGCTGGGCGAGCCGCCGCGCTTCATCCGCGGTAAGGCGAAACGTAATGATTGTGGTCGACACCGAAGCTGCTCGTTTTGGACGTCCCACATGTATGGTCATACGATAATGAGCCGTCAGGCGTCAACGTTTCGTATTGCGAATCCCTTTTGTCATACGAAATGAGCCACGTTTCGTATTGCGAATCCCTTTTGTCATACGAAATGACGCCGTTGTGCAGTTGTTTATGTTGGCATCCGTACGGCGACAGGCCAACGAGTGCATGCGTGCACGTGCCGGGATCGCGCCGCATGTGCCACGACGCACGCGTACCCACTCGTTGGTCTCGCCGATTTCATGCAAAAATCATCAGCGATTTTGGTTAATGGCGCGCGCAAGTCTTTTCGGCCGCTCTCCATGCGAAGTGTTCAATGTCGATTTACACCATGGTCGGCGATACTGTATCCCACCAGAATCATGTGCTGGAACTTATTCGGCTTTTTGGCCGTACTTTCGAGCTACCATTATGTACGTACACCAGTAACTGTCCCCATAACGCCTTGCGATCCGCTTTCACACGTGCACGCGTCCGCCGTGACCTTGGCAGTACGTCACCACGACACCATCGCACTCGTCGTGGGCGTCGCGACACACGATAGCCGCTTCGTTCGTCGTGCCGATTTCACGCAAAAATCATCGGTAATTTCGGACCAATGGCGCGCGCAAATTTTTTCGTCACTCGCCCGCTAAAAACTTTGCAACGCTCCTGGAACTGTCACAGCCCTGTTACATCAAGCACTCGAAATCATTGGACTATCTCAGCGCATGGGTGCAGCTAGCAAGTCACAGGGCTGTCACAGCCCTTGCCCGAAGCGACTTGAGTAACGCTTTCCGATGTGCGTGTTCCATTTGAGAAACGGTCGTGCGGGAGAAACTCGCGATTGATCGCTACCTCGCACGAACCGTTTTCCTTGGAGTTTTGCCATTGAAACGCCAGGAATGTGTACGGCCACCCACGTCGACGACGTTGGGTCAACGCGACGACAGGCGGAGCAATGGGACCTTTCAACCACGCGACATCATTGATTTCAGGGGAGTCGACGACACGTCCAGACTGGGCTGCGCACCCTTCAATGAACGATTTTTTCGTGCAACCCGTCGCCAACCGTGCTTGCGTGACAGAGGGAGGCGCTCATGGCACTTCACGTCGAACAGGTTGAGGCTCTTCTCGAAAAGAACCGAGCGCGTGCCGCACGAGACCAGAAGCGCGCCGACGACCTGGAGGCGCGGAACGCGGACACTTTGCAGGAGGTCTGCACGAGCTTGATCGTTCCCACTTCGGCGTTCAGTTTGAGCTACGCGCGAGCCTATTTCGGCGAGAGAGCGGCGATCGCGGGCATTCCCATCGATGCATGTGTCGGCTTCCTGATGAAAATCGTCGGGGCGTGTTTCGGCTTGTCCGCCAGTAAAGGAGGACAAAGGGTCGGCAAGTTTTTTCACGATATTGCCAATGGTGCGTTTGCGTCATGGACCTCGGGTCTTGGAGCGGAGTTCGGCGCGAAGAAACGCCTCGAAACGCCCATGCCCGCCCCAGCGCCACAACCGAACGTTGGTTCGACGCACGCAATGCCAAAGGCTGCGCCAGGACCGATGACATTTGACGACCTTGCCGCGATTACCGCCGCGAGGCAAGAAACGCCCGTGGTCGCGACGCCAGCGCCACAGCCGAACGTGGGTACTGTCGGTTCGGCCCAAGAAATGCCCAAGCCTGCATCCGGCCCGACGATCTTCGAGAACTTTGCCGCAATGACCACCGCGATGTTGATGTCGCCGCGTCCGCCTCAGCAACCAGCACCAAGAGCACCGCAAGTATCGGCGCAGCAAGCGCCGCAACCCGCCAGTAGTGCCACGCAAGCCGCGCCCCCGCCACCACCACCAACGCCGCCGCAGCCAACGCCCGGCGCACAACGGACGCCCCCGGCAACCCCGCAAAAGCCGGCAACTCCGCAAAAGCCTTATCGCTTTACGCAACCACGGGCAGCACCATCGCCGGATTTGCGTTCCGCATTCGGATCATTTGGTAATTTATCAATGCCGAATATCGACAAGGATCTGCAATTCCTTGCAAAGGAATACTCCAGCGAGAACCTTGCGGCAATTCTGAAATGGGCCACAGCACCGACGTAACGAACGCGTAGCGGGCCTGCAAGTCGAATAGAGAAACGTATCGATACACGAGACATGACTGTCTCGCGTCATCGGTGAGGTGCGTCTTTTTTTTGAGAATCGATACTGGAGGCTTCCTTATGGCGAGCGACAAACCTTCCACGATTCCACCTCGTTCGTCGCGCGCCGAATCTCCACGATTGCCGCATTTGCGTTCGCCCGTCCCGCGTCCGGTCGTAGGATCGACGCGACGAACACGTCGCCCACGCGCCCAGCCCCCTACCGTTACGCGTTCGTTCGTGGTAGAGGTCCAAACCTCGGACGAGACGAACAGCGAAGTCATTGCCCACATCCGGCCAACCGAACGGGCCGCCGCCGCAGCCATCGAAAGTGGTTTTCGGTTCAGTGGTGCATTTCTGGACGTCGTCAGTGATCTTCTCGTCGAAATGGTACGCGAAGAGGACGAAAAGAAATGAATTCCCGCCCGCTCGTTGTGGAAGGCATACCGCTACAATCGTGGGACACCAAGTCAACGCCGCCTGTGCGCTATTGGGCGTTTTACGTGCGCGTGACAAGTGAAGAGAGCGTCAAGAAAGACCTATCCATTCCAAACCAGTGCCGGCGAGCGATCGAGGTTGCCAAAGCAAGAGCATGGCACGATTACCGGATTTACGTCGAGCCGGTCAACGTCTCCGCGGAGCTATGGACCGACAAACGTCCTGCATTCAAAGAAATGCTGGACGATGCAGGAGCGGGACGCATTCTTGGAATTTGCGCACGGCATACCGATCGTTTGTGGCGTAATAACGACGTGCTCGGAAAACTGATCGGCGTACTTCGACCGCAGGGCGTCGAACTTTGGGATTTCAATAGCCGCTATGAATACAAGAGCGCGCATGGGAAATTCTCATTGCAGGTTCTTGGCGCTGCATCGGAACTCGAAGTTGGCTTGACGGCCGAACGTATTCGTGAAATGAAACGCGGCAAAGCATTGAAGGGAAAAACGAGCGGCGGGCCTCCACCGTTCGGGTATACTTCGCAATCGCATCGGAAAAATGAACTCATCGCCAAAGGGGTTTCACCCGACGACGCATATCGTCAAGCATGTCTGGAATATCCCATCGGAAAAACCTGGTACGTACATGAAGAAGACGCGCTCGTCGTGCGACTCATTTTTGAATTGTATACGTCGGCGCAATATCGCTATGGCAGCAAGCGCATTGCGCGGCACTTGAACATGGCTGGTTATCGCCGACGAAGTGCTGGACCATTTGTCCACGTGACGGTCATGCAAATTCTCAACAATCCCGTTTATGCTGGCTACACGAGTTTTGACGAAGCGGCCTACGAGCGCCGTTTGCCCTCGAACCTACCGCGGCACAAACAAACCTTTTACGCGGGCGAGCATCCCGCAATCATCGCCCCGGAGCTTTGGCAGAATGCACAAGAAATCAAGGCAACGGAAAGCAAAATCAGTCGCATGCGCACGGTACACGACGGCGATAGCGGCACTGCCGAAACGTTTTCGCTTACTGGAATACTGCAATGCCCGAGCTGCGGGGGCAATATGCACGGAAAGTGGACAAACCGGAGCCACAAGAACAATCAGGGATACCGCTACTATTTTTGCGCCAATCGTCACGATGGCGGTCCCGAAGCGTGTTCGTTTCGGCCGATTCCCGCGACGAACTTGCAAAATGCAGTATGGAATTGGCTGCACGAGATTCTTGCGTCGCCCGAATTCGTCATGGAACACGTCGAGCGCATGCAAAAACGATTGAAGGCAGAGCAGCCCGATGCGGCGAAAAGAATCGCCGCTATGCATCGGCAACTAGACACACTCAAGGGGGCGATTGCCAAGTATTTCAAGGCATTCGAGACCTCCCCAGATCCCGACGTATCCATATTGGATCGCGTTCGCGAACTCCAAAACGAGTCACGAAATGTCGAAGCGGAACTCGCGCGGCTCGAAACGCGCACCACTCCGATTGAATGCACGGTCAATCCCGAGCGCGTGAAGCATTACCTGGAAAAACTTCGGGAACGAATCGCGAGCCGAAGCGATTACCAACGCGCGGTTTTCCAAGAATTGAAGCGTACACACGACTTTGACGTCCGCGTCGCGCCATCGGGACGCGAATTCACGTTATCGCTCGCACTTCCGAGTGGCGAACTCATGGCAGATGGCGCGAGTAGCAAGCGCCTTATGTCGGTCGTCACGATCCCCGGCGAAAGGCACGATCGTCAAGTTTGCGGAGAGGTAAGCGGATCATCGGCGCCGGCGACGTAAAACCCGCAGAAGGCATCGGCAACCGGCGCGGCGGCAAATGCCGCAGTTCCAAGGGCGAGAGCGAGGGCGAACGGACGAAGGCGGGTCGACATGATGGACATGTTGGCACGATTTGCTAGCGAAAAGCAAGCGGGTCACGGTCAGCCAGGTCGCTCGCAACGGGAGTGCCTAAGTGGTTGAGAGGGCATCATTTTGGCGCGTCTATTCGAGCGGTCGATCGATGATGCGAAGTTCTTTCGTCACGCCGCAGACGCGCACCCATCCGGTGCGGTACGGTGCGGTCATGGATCGTCATGACGGACTCGCATCGAATCAGTTCATTAAGAAATAGGGACGCCGTGCCCAATGCAGTGTCCACTGCGCCTTCGCCACGTCGACCAGATTCTCATGTGCACGGCTCGCGCATGGTTGGCCCAACGATCGCATCAAAGACCTCGACGTGCCCCCCGTTGCGGATTGGGCGCACGAAGCGATATCGTCGTCGCTCGAGGGCGAGCCGCGACAGGACTCACGGTTTGTAAATATAGGCTTTGGCTCCGTATTGAGTGGTCCACGTCTTGGCCAGCGACGTGAAATCAGTCACGACAATCGAACCTTTGTCGCGCAAATCTGCAATGGGTACGAAGGTCGTCATTTCAATTTGCGTCAAACCACCTTGGGCGACGATTTTCGTCGGTTGGATGTTCCAAGAAGCCGTCAAAGGTACGTCGGGAGGAACCGTGCCCTTGGCTCGCAAATCGACCAATTGCTGTACGCCAGTCACCTCGTTTTCCCAGGATCCGTAGGCTATGATGTTGCCCGCCGGATCGTCGACGAAGAAGTTGTTCCGGTCTTTGGGTCGCCACACGCCGCTCACGAGCGGATCGTTGACGTGATTGGGCGTTCCAGCACCAATCAGAATATCACCGCGCCAAACTGCGCTCGAGTATTTGATTCCTGGGACCGGATTTCGAAAACGATCCCATTCTTGAAATTGCGGGAGCGCCGGATCCCAAATATGCCCACCAATGACGGTACTACCGCCCACTTCGAGCAATTCGAGCAAATGGGCGACGTCCGTATAATTGTACCCTCCGTTTTCGTGCGAATGCGGATCGATGACGACGCCCCAGTCTTCGCGCATATACTTCAGAAAATTCTTACCACCCGTATTGGCCGTCGCTTGGGCGTCTTCATAAAGAAGTGCTGCTTCGAGGATTTTCCAATCGGGTTGCAGCACCCATTGCAAACTATGCTGCTTGGCCAGTTTGGCCAAATCAATGAGTTTGCTGCGGAGATTCATGTACACCATGCGGCTTTCCAGGCTGCCCAACATTCCCACCGGCGTATTGTCCTCGATATGGGTAAAGAGCACCACGTACACAGGCGCCAATGCTCCGCCTCCCCCGCCCCCGCCACCACCGCCACCACCGCCGCCACTGCCGCCATCACCGCCACTGCCGCCGCCACTGCCGCCATCACCGCCACTGCCGCCCACACCGGAACTCGATGCTGCCGAAGTCACGCTCTGGTTACCGCCGTCGCCGCAGCCCCCGATGAACATGGAAAAACCGACGATGCTCGTCATGAGCGCACAAAGAGTCTTCATACGTCGAGATTTTCATGGGGCGCACCGTCTGTCAATGGCTACATTCGGGACGAGCGATCGTGGCTGGTATCGTGTCACGAGTTCCAAGACGGTCTCTTTAATCCAAACCCACCCCGTGTATACGAGACAAACCAGGTCACGAGTTTGGAGACTACCTCGCAATTCTTACGACCGTGAAGCATCGTCATGGGAATGCCCGCCGATGCCCTATCGTTCTGGTGTCTCTGATCATTGGTCACATCTTTTTCTTGAAAACCGCGGTCCTTTGCGTGGGCCGCCCGGGAGCAGGCTATTTCTCGGCGCCCGCGGGACCCCGAACTCGCCCGCCCAAGGCGGGCTCAAACAACGGGGTCCCCCCGCGAACGCCGAGAAATAGCCTACTCCCAGGGCTATGTCTGCCGAAATGGAGATGTGATCAATGGCCAGTCTGGTGTCTAGGGTGCAACGCGCGCCCGGAGGACCGGCAAATCCGCTCGCAAGTCCTTTACGGCGTTCTGCCATGCGCCAACGCCCGGGCCATTTGGGTCTTCGGTCACGAACGGGGCGAGCTGCTTCTCCATGGCGTCAATCTTTGCTTCGAGGAGCCCCGGAGCGGCAGCGCCGGTGAGGAGCTCCGTCGTCGCCGCCCGGTAGTCGTCCCACAGAAGCGTCGCCATTCGCTTGATCAATGGGTCACACGACGGTGCGCGTCCGGAGATGCCCAAAAATACGGGGATAGTGTCACACGTTCCGCCGCTTTCATTCCAATCCGGCATACCGTAGTTCGTGCGGATGGGATTGGGCGACTGGAAGGTGTTATCCATATCCCACGGTAATAACCACATCCGGTCGATATCGGATTGCTCGTACCAAAAATAATTATGGTTATGACACGAGGCTGGGCCGTTCTTGCAATACCAGCCAACGATCCCGTCCCAATGATCGATAAAGCGATCCACCGCCAAATACCGAATGAGCGTAGGTAAATCCGTCCATTGCTCGAGCGTGGAGCGGAACGTCGTGTCGTCGGCGGCGGACAGCGCCTTTGCGAAGCGCACCATGCGGTCCACGTTCGGTGTCGTCTCGTTGGTCTCGAGCGCTGCGATATACGGCTGCGGGGTCAGGCTCGTCGGCCAAATCGACTTGTAAAGGTTGCCGTTTCCTCCATCTTTTGAAACGAACCTATCCTCGGTAAAACGCCCGTCAATCTCTTCGACGAGTGCGAACACCCCAATCAGATCACCATTGATGACGAGACGCGCGTGAGCGGCGCGTGGGGCAGGCACTCCAACAGCGCGGAAAAGGCCGTAGGCCAGCCGGTCTTTCATGTGCGACTCGTCGTAATGCATTGCGTGGAAGTTGATTCGCTTGAGTCCGAAAAAACGCTGTTCCGGGACGTACTCATTAAATTTGAGCTTCATCGAGACCTTCGGGCACAAGCGATTGCCCGCCGCGTCGAAGCAGAGTTTCAGCGTACCGAAGCCGCCCTTGTACCGCACGCCGATATTTGCCCACGTTTGTCCGCGGTAACGAAGCGTCGCGGGCACGTATGTTTCGTCGAGCGCGTGCTTGTTCAGATAGTCCCAGTCGGCCGGCGCAACGGTCAACTCGTAGGTTGTGACTTCGTCCTCGTTGAACACATCGTGATCGCTCCATGACGCGTCGGGCGTGTCCGCGTCGGGAGCCACGCCTGCTTCGCTTGTTGGGCCTGCGTCGTGGAACGACAGCGTATCGACATTGGTGCTGCAACCGGCCAGGAATGCGATGACGAGAGCGGAGCGAAATGGAAGAATGGCTCTAATTGACACGATCAACGGATACCAAGAAACGAGCTGCGGCGCAAGGGTTGGTACTGATCAAGTTTGGGAAAACGAAGCCTTGCGAAGCGCGTGTCCCACACGCGCGGAGCAAGCGTGCAATTCAGCGGCCCCGCATCCGATTCGATTGCGTGCAATTCACCGGACCACGACAGTCCTATGGAGCCCCTCATAACGTGAAATCAAACGAAGACGGGTGGAAACTTGACCCCGGTGGGCAAGGCATGCGAGAGTCGCCCACGAAGTGCCCGTGAGCATTCCAGACGAACCAGCGCTCGAACCTTCAGCAAGCGACGAAACCGCCCTCATCGGTCGCGTCGTGGGTCCTTTTCAGATTCGGCGGTTCGTCGCGCGCGGTGGAATGGGCGCCGTATTCGAGGCTGTCCACACGAGCACAGGAGGCCGGGTCGCCGTCAAGATGCTTGCAAGCGGCAAGCGCCGCGGACCCGCAGCGTCCCGGCACAAGCGCTTCATCACCGAGACGCGCGTGCTCCAGCGGCTCTCGCATCCCTCCCTCGTCCGCATTCTCGATTGTGGCGAGACGGAAGACGGTTTGCAATGGTTCGCCATGGAGTTTTTGGACGGTGAGAGCCTACGCTCACGCATGGAGCGGCACGAGCACAATGGGTCCCACGTCCCCATTCAAGAGATTGTGTCGATCGCGCAACAGATCGCGCACGCGATGGCGGCGATTCACGCGATGGGCGTCGTGCACCGCGACCTGAAGCCCGATAACATCATGATCGTCAGCGACCCCGACAAACCCGGCGAGGAGCGGGTGAAGGTTGTCGATTTCGGGGTTGCCAAGCTGCTCGACGCCGAGGCGGCCGTGACGACCGAGGGCGTGACGCTCGGGACGGCGACGTACATGGCACCCGAGCAATGTGTGGGGAATGCGCTGATCGACGGGACCGCCGATGTGTATTCGCTCGGCGTGATCCTTTACGAGATCATTGCCGGTGAGCCTCCATTTCGCGGGGACGTGGTCACGGTGATGCGGCAGCATATCTTCGCGGCACCCGTGCCATTGCAATCGCGCGCGAGCTCGGCGCCTGCTGGGCTCGTGAATCTCGTCGATGCGCTGCTTCTCAAAGAACCGTCGCGAAGGCCCGCCCTCGACGACGTGATCTTCGCGCTCGAATCGACGCCGATTGCGCTCGAGCAGCGCCATGCATTGGCAAACACCGGGGCCGTTACGGACGAGCGCATCCCCTCGTTTGCCGCGAGTACGTCTGGAACAAGCGAACGTATCCCAACACTTACAGCAGAGCCGACAGCCCACCGCGCACCGATGGTGACGACGACGGCGTTACGAAGCCCCCAGCCGCTTGCCTCCCGCCGTCGATGGATCGGCCTGGGAGCGGGGGCGCTTGCTCTTGTCGGGGTCGTGGCGGTTCTGTCGGTTCGTCGGGGTGCACTTCGGCCCGCCCCGGAAGCGCCGACGCTTCCAGGCATGATACGTATCCCCAGCGGAACGTACCAAATGGGGAGTTCTACCGATGAAATCGAGGCGGCATGCCGAACACTCCATGGGGGCTGTACCGATGCGGAAATGCCTCAGCTCACAAGGGAAAAACCACCTCACGAAGTACACATATCGAGCTTTCAAATGGATATCGACGAGGTGGACAATCGTTATTTTGCCGCATTTTTGAATACACTTGGGCCGGAACTCGATACCCGGGAGGATCGGGATGAGCATATCCCTCGGTTTGTCACGGAACGGGCTTCGGGGCTGTTGCTCGCCGACCTGCACCCGCGTGTGGGTGGCATTGAGCGCAAGGCAGATGGCACTTTCGCAGCTCGGGAAGGCCGTGAGCGGCAGCCCGTCGTGCAGATCAGCTGGGACGGGGCATCCCGTTATTGTCGTCACCTGGGCAAACGTTTGCCCACGGAGGCGGAATGGGAGTTCGCCGCACGAGGCACGGCCAGGCGATTGTTTCCGTGGGGCGATGCGCCACCGCAATGCGACGGCGTGGTTTTCGGGCGCGGCGAAGATCGAGGTTGTGACGACAAACCTCCCGCGCTCGATCCGGTGGGGTCCTCGTCGCAGGACATCACGCCGGAGGGCGTGCGCGGGCTGGCAGGAAACGCGGGTGAATGGGTGCAAGACCAGTTTCTCCTGCCCTATTACGAGAGTTGCGGCGATTGCCTCGATCCGGTCGTCGAGAAGCCCGTTGCGGGCACGGACGATTTCCGCATTTTCCGTGGCGGGACATTCCGCGGCATTGCCTGGGTTTCGCGCGGCTCGACACGTAGCCGCTGGCGCAGGACGGATGTAATGGATGGTCTTGGCGTGCGCTGTGCGTCCCGATGAAACAGCCCACGGTATCCCATTCAAATCAGCAAATCATAACAATATCGAGGAAGCGATGAGTACACCAAAGAAAACAGCGAAGAAGACCAGCAGTTCGAAGAAGGTACCCACGGCGAAAAAGGCGCCGACCACGACGACCACGGCGAAAAAGGCAGGACCCAAGAAGCCGCCCAGTATCGTGGCCATACCGTTTCAATTGAGCTACCTCGACGGACATGACGTCGAACAGGTGGGCGATGCGGATGTCCCCTACAAGCAGACGACATGGTTCGCCGTGACCATGACCGCGCCCATCGCTCGCCGATACTTGCATGTCGTACAGGTCGAAGAGGGCAATGCCTTCGTGTTTTATATGATCGCCGATCGTGATGCAGCGGAAGAAGGCCCGAAGCTACGCCTCCCGCTTGTCGGATCGTTTGTCCGGGCCATGGTCGAGGGGACATTCCATGTGTTTGGTGCCGACAAACTCCTGTCGCGCGATGAGATCGAGCGGCACATTCGCGGTCACGAGCCGCCTCCGCAGCTCGCAAAACCCCCGTACACCTGAGGTTGGCTGATGCCCGCGCAAAAGAAGCAGAGTACCGATAGCGTTGGTCCCGCCAATCCGTCGCGAGGCGATGGTGTGGTCCGTCGTTATGGGCTCGTCGTCGGCGTATCCACGTATGAGTTGGGGGACCCCGACAAAACAACGCTTCGTTATTGCACCAATGACGCGAAGCTCGTCGGCCGCTCACTGGCCGCGAGGGGATACTTGGTTCGCGCCATGCACGACGATGCTGCTCGGCCGTCTCTGCTTCCAACTCGCCGTAATGTATTGCGCGTCCTTCAGGCCATGGTGCGCATCGCTGACGAGGACGATTTGCTGTTCGTCCATTTCTCCTGTCATGGGAAGCTCGTCGACAACCGACCCTATCTCGTCCTTCGTGATAGCCCCATGGATGACCCGTGGCCTCCGACGGCTGAACCCCGCCGTCCGGAAGAAGAGGGGCTTGCGCTCGCGACCGTGTTCGAAGTTCTGCGTAAAGGACGTAGCCGCTGGGTCGCGATTTTCCTCGACGCCTGCCGTATCGGCCTCGGGATCGACCCGACCGCTGTATTGTCTGCGCAGGAAATCGAGCGCAGGGCGGGAGGGTTTGCCCTGCTCGCAGGAAGCACATCAGCACAGCAAACGCAGGATAGCGACATCCTCGGCGCAGGCGTCTTTAGCAGCGCCGTCGCTGAAGGGCTCTCTGGAGCTGCTGCGGACGAAGACGGCACGGTGATGTTCAGCCGGTTGGCTCAGCACGTGCAGCGCAAGGTCGCCGAATGGAAGAAAAGCGAGGAAGGGTTATCCAAAGCGGGCAAGCAGCATCCCGTTCTGCGAATGGAACTTGCAGACCTCGAGATCGCACCTCCGCTTGGATACATCGAGCTCGTCGGTGGACACTCGGGGCCACTGGCGTGGTCGGAGATGTCGAACAAGATCCGCGCGGCGGCGTTTTCTCCGGATGGCCGTTGGCTCGCTACGTCGGGGGAGGACAATACGGTTCGTCTTTGGCGACCAAGCACGGGAAAACCAGGGCCAGGCCCGATGAAACACGACGGGCACGTCGGGGGCGTGGCGTTCTCGCACGACAGCATTCTGATCTCGAGCGCCTCCAACGACGGTACCACGCGGTTGTGGCAAGCGTCCGGCGCGAGTGCGGTCAGCCCATCTCCCGAACCCATGCAGGCACGGGTGCACGCCGTGGCCTATTCCCCCGATGGACGCTACTTCGCGTCCGCGTCCGATCTAGGCGTACACCTCTACGACGCACGCCAGCCCTCCCATCCGGTGCACACGTGGAACGATCATGAAGGCACGGCCTGGGCCATTGCGTTTTCGCCAGACAGCCGATGGCTGGTCAGCGGCGGCAATGATGGCACCGCGCGGGTTTTTCGTGTCGCAACCGGCAAGGCCGCCGGCTCCGTTGCGACTGGAGGGCCGGTCTGGGCCGTAGCATTTACGCGCGACGGCAAAAGAATCGTTACCGCTGGCGCGGATTCACCCTCTCAAGCGACGTTGGCCAATGTGCCGAAGATATGGTGTTGGCCGCAGGGCGAGCTCGTGTTCGAGCTACGCGGGCATTCTCGCGCCGTGACGGCCGTGGCCATTTCACCGAACGGGGCCCTCTTCGCCACCACCAGCTACGACGGCACCGCACGCTTGTGGAACAGTGAAGACGGCTCGCAACTTGGGGTGTTTGGCGAGGCAAACATCGCCGAGTCTTATGGCGCGGCGTTTTCACCTGATGGTCGCCTACTGTTTGTCGGGTACGCAAACGGCCGCGGCCTTCTCTACAAGCTCTCCGCGCGTGACGCGCCAGGCGAAATCAACGCCGGAACTGGCTGACGTCGATGCCGAATTGTTCAATCCAACGATAGACTTGTTTTCGGGAGCGGCCCACCTCGCGAGCGACATCAGCGACGACGCCGTGGTGCAGTTGAAGCAGCTCTTCGAGTCGTGTGCGATCAGGCGGCGGCTCTTGTGCCTTCGCGTTATCCTCGATGGCTGCCGGGGGCGGCGCGCTGCCACCTTGCGGGGCCGTGGTACGCTCGCGGGCTCGAAAAAAAGCCTCGACGTGATGAAGCTCGAGAACCTCGGCGCCCGCACCCTGAATCCTGAGCTGCGATGCGATCGCGAGGATATCGCGTACGTTGAACGGATACTCGTGCAGCAGCAGCGCCTGGATCAGCGACGGTGCGAAGCGAGGCCTCGACGCGCCCATGGCGTGCAGGAGGAGCAGCAGGATATCTTCTTTTCGGCGGCGGAGCGGCTCGACCTCGAGGGGATGCTCGGCAAGGCGCGCATAGAGATCACCTCGAAACCCACCATTGACAACGGCCGTCCGTAGATCGCGGTTTGTCGCGGCCACAATACGCACATCGCAAGGGATGCTGCTCGTTGCCCCGACGGGGAGCACCATACGGTCTTGTAAAACGCGCAGTAGCTTGGGCTGAATGGGCAGGGGCAGCTCACCCACCTCGTCGAGGAACAAGGTTCCACCATGTGCCGATCGAATCAGCCCAGGCCTCGCGACAGCGCCGGTAAAAGCGCCAGCAACATGACCGAAGAGGTGACTTTCTGCGAGTGTTTCTGGGATAGCGCTGCAATTCAAGGCGACGAGGGGCCCACCGGGACGACCGATTGCGTGGAGTGCCGACGCAACGAGTTCCTTGCCGCACCCGCTTTCCCCGAGAATGAGCACGGTGGCCGATGTGGGCCCGACCCGATGAATGGCGGCGCGTAAGCCGCACATGGCGGGGGAGACGCCGCGAAGCGCGGGGACATGGCCATCGGACAGAGAAACTGGCATGGCCCGAACGATGAAATGAGAATCGCCGATCGTGAGCAGGTCGCCATCGGTGAGTTGTGCTTGCTCGATGCGCGCGCCATTGACGGATGTGCCATTGCGACTTCGTTCATCGACGACCAGCAACGTGCCGATGACGCCCGTATGCAGCGTCGCGTGGTGCCGGGACGCACGCGGGTCGTTTGTCAGGGCAATCCCCTTGGGAACCTCGCGGCCAATCGGTGTCGCGCCCCGTGCGGGATGATAAAGCCGCGGCGGGTCGACGACATCGTCGCCGGAGTAAACAAGCCAGAGCGAAGGGACGTGGTTCCTTCCCTGTACGATCGGCGTGACCTTTTCCTCGGTCGTTCTCATGTCCGCATGGCCCTTTCAACTAATGAACCATTCGGGAAGCGTCAAGGAAATCGCTTGTTTGGGGATAGAACGCGGGGATTTGGGAGGTAAGTCCCCGACGTGCAACCTGGTGCCGCGCGCGCGTGTCCCCGCGCGTGTCCCATGGGACCGCACGCGGGACATCGGCGGGACACACGCGTGTCACCACCGGGTTACTGCGATTTCCTGGCTTCATTTTGTCTTTTCGTTGATGGCACGGACCGTGCTGATGTCCTCCGCGAACAACGCCACGTGGGATGCCGCAACCGCCAACAAGATGCGCGGGACGCCCCTCACAGGCACAAGACAGTCTTCATTAGGAGGATTCCATGTACGCTCTTCGAACCAATCTCGTCTCGATCTCCAGCACGCTTTGCCTCAGCCTCTTTCTCTTTGGGAGCATTGCAGGGTGCCTGACCGATACGGACGCGAACGAGGCGGAGACGCTCGATGCAGAGATGGAAGTAGATGGCGACGAACGTATCGCCGCCACGCGCGAGGCGATCATCAATGGCACGAACATTCCCGTCGAGAACAGCGGGTACGTGCAGGTGTATGGCGGTGGCGGCTGCTCCGGCACGCTGCTCACGAATGAATGGGTATTGACGGCTGCGCATTGTCTATCCGGGACAAACATCAAAACGCCCTCGACCACCACGGTGGTATATGGCTCGCAGACGCGGTCGGCCTCGTATACGGCAATCCACCCAGATTGGTATGTCAATGGCAAGGACGTTGCACTCGTCAAGGTGTCGTCGCCCTTCGTACACAATGGATCCACGACGGACCTTGCTACGGGATTGTATGCCGGTCCAACCAGCGCCCTCGTTGGTAAAACACTTTATTGTGCGGGGTATGGGGACAACACGTACGAGCAGGGCGGCGGGGGCACCCTACGCCTTGGGCTCATCGCGGTTGGCAGTGTCGAGGGTGTTGGTTATCGCGTCAATGCGAATTCACAAGGTCAGGTGCAATGGTTCGGCGATTCGGGTGGAAGCTGTCAGCTTGCTGTGCAGGGCGGCCGGCTCATCACGGGTGTACAGAGCAGCTCTACCTACATTCCCAGCCAGAAGACGGTCGTTTCGGCGTGGCAGCCGTCGGCGGAGCATTTCGCCACCTGGGTGACCCAGACGATGCTGGCAAGTGCACGGCTCGTGACGGGCTTCGACAATCTGCTGCCGAACAATGCGGGTCCGTCGACATCGTGGAACCCTTGCAACGACGGCTGTTTTACCTGGCGCGCGGGTTACGAGTTCGAGAACAATTATGATTTTGGAAATATCGCCGGCATGATGATGACAGGCAAAGGAACGACGCAAGGCACGGCCTGTGGCACCGTCCAAGTCTCCGCCTCGACCGACAGCAGCGTGCAGAGCACGGGGTTTTCTTCGATCATTGCCGAATGCAATTCGCGTTTCGATTGCTTCGGGTCGACGTGCAACATGAACGTCACCCCAATACCGGATTCGTGGGGAGATTGGCGCGTATGGAATCCTTGCTTCGGTGGCTGTTTTACATGGACAGCAACACACGGGCTGGAGCAAGGTTATGATCACGGCGTCGTGGCCGGCAATTGGTTCACGGGTTATGGCACCACGCAGGGCACGGCGTGTGGTTCGGTGACGGTTGGATTGACGACCGATAGCTCGGTGCAGAGCACGCAACTCACCATCGAAGCACAATGCGCCCCGCCAAGCGGCCCGTGCCACGCGGACAACGCATGCGGAGGCCATTCCAATTCGGGCAGCTGTTTCTGCGATCAAGCCTGCGTCCAATATGGCGACTGCTGCTCCGACGGGCCTTGCTGAAACAATCCAATGACGTTGGCAATGACTTCGAAACAGGCTTGCGACAACAACGGCGTCTTGTCCACATAAAACGAAGCTTGCCAACGCTCACGGGACCGGAGGTCCGGCAGTAGTATTAAAGACAACATCGACGTTCCGGCAGTTTCTCCGGCCAAGACGTCGAGCGAGCGATCATTTCCCTCGACGTTGGGCTTGGGCATATTGAAACCCGCGCCACGATGAAAGACGCGCTGCGCGTACTCGTGCAACCCTCGCCCTTATCTCAGAATCCTGGGAAAAACCAATCGCGCCCATCACGGTAGCGGCACGCTACCTTGCCCCAATGTGTCCACATCAATGACGTCAGTCACGGACGAAGCAATCCACACGCGTAACGCTTCCGGTTGTACGTAGTCCAAACAAAGCGCCATTTTCGAACTTTGCGCGGTGGCGGTCTTCGCGTCGTCGGCGGGTTCCGGTATCCTCGACCACTCCACCGCATCGCTGAGTTTGCGTTTCTCACGGCAAGTGCGTGTTGATGACGAATTTTCTCCAGTCGCGGACACACCTGTGCCTCGGCGCCGGCAAACGCGAGCGTTACATCACGCAAGACGCAGCCGCATTCCCCTCACGTGCGACGTTTCTTCGGAAATGGCAGCGAGAGTTGCCCACGCGGCACTCTCTTGCCTTTCGGGGGTCCTCGCGCCGACAAAACAGCACGCGCCAAACCCTCACGAATCGCATCCGGTGTGAGTGCAACGCCTTGCCACCGCATCCGACCCGCGCACTTCGGACACACCGAGACATCCATCGCAAATACATGTCGAAGCAGCCACGCACAGGGCTTGCGTCGAGCACGACTGACGTCCGGCTCATCGAACAGTTTCCCAAAGAGCGGGGGTTGCAGCCAATGTGGACGTGTCGCCGATTCGATGGGCACGCTTCCGGAGGCCACACATGCGTCGCAATCAAGCCGTTTTTCTATTTTCATCTTTCTTGTGCATAACGCCTGCGTGCATCAGTTTGTCGACGACCGAAAATACGGGGAAGACAAACTCGGGCGTTGGGGGAAACGGCGGGGAACAAACATCGAGCAGCAGCTCCGGGGCGGCGGGCGTTGGTGGAACTGCGGGCTCCAATGCGTCCAGCAGTTCGAGCAGTAGCAGTAGCAGTAGCAGGAGCAGTAGCAGGAGCAGTAGCAGTAGCAGCGGTGGAAATACTTCCCCCTTGCCCGGATGGTCGAGACGCCGGCCCGTGATCATTCAACCCGTCATGTCAACGCTTGATAATTTCATGTTGCTCATTTCGGTGAAGCAAGATGCTCAAATCGGAGCTGACGCAAAAGCCGACGGTGATGACCTCGTGTTTACGGATTCCGATGGAACGACGGTTCTTACGCACGAAATGGAATTCTACAATGCTGTCAATGGTGCAGCAGATTTTGTTGCTTGGGTTCGCGTTCCACAAATACCGGCGGCAGGAAAAACCATTTATCTGTATTGGGGCAAGCCCAACATCGGGCCACAACAAGACCCCGCAATGACTTGGCAAGATTTTGCCGCGGTGTATCATTTGGAGGCGAATTTCAATGATTCCACCAAAAATGCGCACCATGGCGTGGTGCAAACGCCCAGTGGCCCAAGTCCTTCGACCGAACCTGGAATGATTGCCAACGGGAAAAGATTCCCCGGCGGATCCCTTGCCGAAGTCGCATCTTCCCCTGATTTCGATTGCGCGATGGCATCGTGCACGATCTCTGCCTGGATAAACAACACAACATTGCAACCGTCGCATGTCGTGGATCGTTACACATCGGGCGTGCCTTCGTTCGGGTGGTACATCGGCACAGATGATTCGATGGCCGATTTCGGCCTCACGGGGGATATGCCTCTTTATATGAACAACCCCATGTCCAATGGCTCGTGGCACCATGTTGCTGCCGTGGTGACTGCAACCGTCGGGAAGTTCTATATCGACGGTGTCCTTGAAGAAACGGATACAACGTTTACTGGTCTCGTCGATGCCAGCGCACCTCTTTTCATTGGCGCGGGTAATCCCTCTGCATATTTTTTCCGAGGCCGGTTGGACGAAGTTCGCATTGCGCACACAATTCGTTCCGACGCCTGGCTCAAGGCCGAAGTTGAAAATGCCCAACAGCCCGACCAATTCGTCACCCTTGGTCCTGTCGAGATGTACTGACCTTGCTTCGTAAATGTGGTCCAGGCTCCGTATGGATTGCAAAGCAGCCTAGTCCACCTCCAGCGATACACTCGTCACGGTCAGCCGACACAATTGGTTTGGCTCAGGGACATTATTACGAGTCTCATGAGGCGCAAGGACCGACATTCCTAGCCGGGGGTTGTAAACGGTTCTTCACGGGAGCACCTCCGGACCACGGAGAATTGCCCTGTTTTTCCCAGGTTTCGATTCGGACGCAAGGGTGGCACGACCATTGCTGAATGGGTCTGCGTCGCTTCGAACTTTGGGAGTTGAGCATGAAAAACGTTCGTCTTCGCGTAAGCATTGGCTTGATGATCTCTGCATTGAGCGGCTGTATTCTGGGGCCTCAAAATGACGGATACCAAGTGGCGCCGCCGGATACTGTTGGCGGCGGAAGCGTCAATGATCGAACTCCGCTCGGAGGTTCGGGCGAACCATTGCTCACCGGCGTGATGGAAGTTTCTCCGAGCGGCAATTACGCGATCATGCAACGCAATACGCTCACGGTTTTACTGGACGTCAAGAACCAGGTGCCGCGCGAATTTCCCATACAGCTTTCCCGCGTCGTTCTTTCCAAAACGGCCGATGTCGCTTATGCAATGGTTGGCAATACGACGCTCGTCGCCTTGGATCTCGCTTCCGGTGGCCTCGAAATGTGGCGTACGCCGCGCACGTTTTCCAATGTGTCGCTACTGCGCGTTTCTGACGATTCCAAATCGCTCGTCATCGTCGAAGGAACGAAGGCCGTTTCCATTGATCCGGCAACAGGTGTCGTCAAGGGCGAAGTCGATTTGCCTTCGTCAGCAAGTTATGGTGCGTTCCTGCCAAACGGTTCGCAGATCTTGATTGCCGGTCACACCGTATTTACCGACCACGTCCCAGCAACTCCAGTATCGCTTGTTGATCTGCAAAAAATCACGGTCAAAAACGTCTCCGTTCCGAACTGCGAAGCGCCGATCTCGGTTCTTCCAGATGGAACCCGGGCCATGCTTTCTCCCACGTTTTGCCAAGAGGACCGCCCCGAAGGTACGCCCAAGGATGCGTGGACGAACCCGGATCCCGTGAGCATCATCGACATTGCGGGGGATACTATTTCCTTCTTGAAAAACCTTCCCGGTTTCGGCCCCGTTGCTTTGAGCCCCAACGGATCGACGGCGGTTGCTTATCTCGACATGGCGCGTATCGATCGCACCATGTTCGCCGATCCGGCACAAATTCCGGATGCAAACGGCCCGCAATATCACCTCATGGTCATCGAACCCAAGAGCCTTGGATTCGAATTGTACCCAATAGGAAATGCCTTGCCGCGATTTGCCATGTCTCGTGATGGTCAGGGTCTGCTTGTGGATGCATCGGTGCAAATCACCACGCGCCTCAACATCGAAGCGCAGGCGCAAGCGACAGTGTCGGTGGGTATCGACGGCGTGACGGGAGACGCGACCGCCAGTGTTGCTGTGTTTGGCATGGACGCACCATTTGGGTATTTCAACTTGTACTCGGGGAAGTTTTCGGGATTCAAGGGCCCGAAAATTGGACTCGATCGATTCGTTCAGCTTTCGGACAATCGCACCGTGGTTGCTCTTTCGCCACGTGCGGACGGCCTTGGCGGTGAGCCGTACCGCATCGATTTGCCTTCGGGATACATCGTGCCGCTTTACGGTGATTACGGCAGTGGCATTCGCGATCTCGGACTTTTGCCTGATGGAAAGTCGATCTTGTTGCGTTTGCGCCAGCCTGCCTTGCAAATCGGTCGCGATTATTTTGGCCGCGAATCGTTTGGCGCTTCATTCGACGGATTTACGTACCACTGGCGGGTCGAATATCAAACGACCAATCCGTTTTACACGGAACCACCGCCGCCTCCGCCCCCGGATCCGAATGTCCCGCCTCCGCCCCCCGCCCCTCCCGCTCCCCCGCCTCGTGATTGAGGTTCCGACGGCCGTTATGTCGGAGCGGCAAGTTTCTCCGAGCAAATCCCCTTGTCGCATATTGCTCGCACGTGTATGTGCATGCGCATGAGCGAAATCACCGGAACCCTTGATGGCCCGAAATTCGAAGCCCTCGTTGAATTGCTTTACCTTGCCGCAAGCGCGGACGGCGATTTCAGCGAAGACGAGCGCAAGCTCTTTGTGCACAAAGTATTCAAGTTGACCGGCGATCGCATGAGCAACGAAGCGCTCGAGGATGTTGTCAAACGCGTCGAAGTCGATGTCGAGCGTGATGGGCGAATGACGCGCGTTGCTTCCGTGCGCGAGCGACTCGATTCGGACGGCGCGCGCCACGGTGCTTTGCTCATGGCCATTGACATCACGATGGCTGACGACGTGTTGCGCACATCGGAACGTGAAGCCCTTGCCGAGATAGCCGAGGGATTGGGCATCGAACCTGACGTGGCCGCCGATTACATCGCACGCATGAATCGATGACCGACGTGCTCACTTCCACGGCGTCACGGCTCCATAGGAACTGAGTTCCACGACGTCGTTTGGTTTGTCCCCTACTTGTATTTCTAGTTTTCCTGGCGCGACGTAGCGCACGCGAACTCGCTCCATGGTTCGTCCGCGACGATACCCCAAGGCGACAGGCGTGGGCCATAGTTCACGTCCTCGAGCATCATAACGCATCGCCATGATGTTCCCGTCATTCGGTCGACGTTTCTCATTTTCTGCGGCGTCGACACCCACCACGACAAACGAATCCTCGGAATCCATTGCGAGCGTCAATGCGGTTTTCGGCATCGCATTCCAGGGCAACGCAATTCCCGCAGAATCCCAGGCACGCATTCCATTGACCGCAATCATTCCAATGCGGGCCGTGGTTTCTCCTGTCGAACCAATCAGATGTCCCACGCTGGGCATGAACATCGCCGAGATCAATTCACAATGCGGAATATCCATCACCTCGAAATCTGCATTGATGCTCCCATCCGCATTCCACATCCTCAAAGCCGCGCGATTGCCCGTTGAATCACAAAATGCAATACCCACGGCAGATTCGGTCCCGCGCACAATGGCGATATCACGTACGCCCGGCACGATTCCTGCCAACGGCATGTCTTTCGTCCACGCTCGTGTTCCGTTGGCATCGATGACCATGACAAACGGTCGACCAGCTTCGATTTTTCCCGGAATCAACACGGCTTGACGATTCTTCGGCAACGCTTCGACCTGTACGGCAAATGGCGATGGCAGTTCGTCCTTGAAAAACCCCACGACCGCGTCGCGTTGTCGTGCCAATTGCGGATCTTCATCCACCTTTGCCACCATTTTTCGCAACGCTTCTGCCGCGGGCACCGTCGCGTCCTCGGGATCTGGCACGAGTGCAGGGTGAACCGTTGCCGACGGCGTCGCTTCGACCGCTTTCGGGGGAAGCGCGTCTTCGCCAGCATCCACGCCAGCATCGTTTGTCGAGGGAGTTTGGCGAGAACAACTAAGTGAAACGGTTGCGGAGAGGGATGGAGGGATTGTGAGGGTATAATGGATGCGTTTCGTATCGTTTGGCTAACCAAACTCGAGACGGTTCAGGCCAAACTCGAAGCGGCCATTCCCAAACTCGCTCTCGTCCGCATAAACACGGGAGCGAGTTTTTTTCGGCTATTCAAAGATGACGCATTCGAGTTACGAAACCTCGGCCCGCCGGCGCATCCGTTTTGCCACGAGCATCGCGCTGGCGAGGAACAAGAACGCGCATGTGGTATTCGTGGAACTCCCTGCGGTTCGACAACCACAGCCGCTGTCACCGCCCGATTGCCCGCCACCACCGCTACCTTGATCCGTAACGCCGGTTCCCCCAGAACCGCCCATGCCGGCAGCCCCTCCAGAACCGCCCATGCCGGCAGGCCCTCCAGAACCGCCCATGCCGCTAGCTCCGGCAGAACCACCCGCACCACCCGCACCGCCACCGCCACCATTGCCCATGCTCTCGACTTCGCAGGTCGCGCTGCATCCATCGCCGGAGATCACATTCGCGTCGTCGCACGCCTCGCCGGGATCGATATCGCCATCGCCGCATGGATCGATGGCCCCATATTCGTAGCAACCCATATCGTATTCGGCGCCGTTGATACCGTCGCCATTGGCTGGCCGGTTTTTTCCGTCAATATCTGAAACCGGCGCTCCCGTCGCCGTACCCGCATCGATACAGACGCTCGTCATTTGAAGCCGCAGATCTGCTGGCGGATTCACAAAAAGCGGGTTTTGCGAGATGCACCCCGCGCCCGCCGCCGTATTGACATAATTGCCCATCGGATGTCCCCAGACGTCCGAATACGTGACGTTGGCCGTGATTTGGCCGAATCCAGAAAACCCGCGAACGCCATATTGGGACGTCGCGCCACCAACGATGATGCTGTTCTTG
>JANORL010000572.1:0-2548 GCA_031415295.1 Polyangiaceae bacterium
CGACGAGCACGCCCATCGCAAACGTGTCAACGCTTACAATAGTACCTGGATAGACCTGGACGTGCATGAGCATCCGTCGGCTCGTCCTCCTTGATTTCTAATGCTACACTCGATCCCAGCTACTACTACTGCGGGACGTCGTCATGACTCGCACGCTTTGTGCGCCTCACCCCCCAATCCCCCTCTCCAACTTCGCGCCTACGGCGCTACGTGGAGAGGGGGAAAAGGCGTCGTTTTTTCCCGCTCCCCCTCTCCACGTAGCGCCGTAGGCGCGAAGTTGGAGAGGGGGGTTGGGGGGGTGAGGCGCACAAAGCGTGCGAGTCATGACGACGTCCCGCAGTAGTACTAGTGCGCCTCGATAAAAAGACTTGACGCCTACGCGTAACCCGTATGCTCTCCTACGCAGACTTACGAGGTTTATCATGTACACCGAAGAAGATTCCCGACGCCTGCTCGAATCGCGCCACGATATCGCGGCGGTCGAAAAACCCGTTACGTTGTCTCCCAACGCGACCCTTCAATTGGCCATCGTTGCGTCTCGCGACGAACTCGCCCAAGAACGCGTCGCACTGCAATCGGCTACGGCACTCGTCGCGCGCGAGCATACCGAAACCGATGCCGAACGCGCGGGGCTCGCAGAGTCCATCGCCGCGCTCGTTCGTCGATATGCTTTCGTTCGCGGAAAGGTTCAGGATGCATTGCTGAACGTGGATCCGGACGTCGTCGTGAATGCGTCGGAACTCGAACGCCGTAAACGTCTCGTTGATCGGACGTTTCGCCTTTCGCAATCCGATCTCGAGCGTTTGGCACAAGGGGCCATCATTGAATTCGTTGGTGTCGTCATCGAAGCGCTAAATGCCGAACCGGATCTGCAGCCGCTCGGGTATGGCAGTTCATTCGCCGCGGTTCATCATGCGGCAAAGAATGATGCGCAGGAATTCCGTCGCGAAGCCAACGAAGACGCCCAAGCCATGAACTCGCTGCGCGCTGCTCGCGATGCCTTCGACCGAGCGGCTTACGCGCATACATTGCTCGTCGAATCCATTCTCGTTCGGCACAATCGCAAAGACGAACTAGGCGGGTTCATTCTGAGCCGAAACGCCGCTTATGCCGCTCGTCGTGCCGCCCGCGTGCCCGTGAGCGAAGAACCCGGCGGCGGCGATGTCGACGCCCCGCAGCCCGTTTCGGCCGAAACCTGAACCGTTACCACCCTCACGTTCATCGTTACTCAACTCGAACACCTTCGGCTCCTTGAGCTCCTTCAGCTCCTTCAGCTCCTTCAGCTCATGAGGCAAGTTCCGTACCGATCTGCCGATCTTGTTCCACAAATCGGCCATGTTGATGTTTGTATCACCGTTATTTCTGCCAAGAACGCCTGATCGGGGACCCGAGACGGTTAGTCCAGCGAGCGACAACACCGGATCGGCCGACCGAGATGGCGATTGGCGCGTCAGGATGGCATGGTCGCGCGTTCGAAAGGGCGATGGGTTGACGTTGGAACGGCGGATCAGTGGGATGACTCCGCGGTTTATGCTCGCCTTTCTCGTGAACGCCTTTGTGTATGCAGTTGGCGTCACGCCGGGCATATCAAATCAGTTTTCGACATGACCGGATCCGGTTGTAATGAGATTGACGCAGCCTGGCGGACAGCAGCCATTATTCTTGGCCCAGTCGCCGTGTGTTGCGGTTGGGTCGGCGCCATGGTAAAAAGGGGCGCTTTCGAAACCAGCGGTTAAAAAAGGCGTCCTTTTATGCACCGAAATAACCTATCGTACTCCAACCATCGGGCGACCATGACGAGAGTCGCGGGCTTGATGCTATTTGCGACATTTGCCATTGTTTTTTCGTCCGCATCGTGCTCCGTCGTTGGAGAAGAACTCCTCTCCAGCAAGCCTAATGAGGGCGCTACCGAGGGCGCTGCAAGCTCGAGTACTGGCGCCGGTGGCACCAGCGGCACCTCGAGTACTGGCGCCGGTGGAGCCCTCGTCTGTGGCACCAACTCCCCTCTCGACGCGAACGATTGCCCGCTCCCATGTGATTCGTGTAACAACGGTGTATGTATAGTGGAGTGCGGCTCCGGCAGCGACTGTAAAGGTAGCACCATCACTTGCCCGCCTGGCTTGAGCTGTCTCGTCAAATGCACCGGCCTGAACGGATGCAGCCACGCAACGATCAATTGCGCCGACGGCGTTCCTTGCAACGTTGAATGCGGCGGTCCGAGCAGTTGTGACAGCGCCCAGATCAATGGATCGACCGGGACCGTAGACCTGTCGTGTAGTGGCGCAACCAAGGTATGTAAGGCTGCGGTTCTGGTCTGTGGAGCGAACAAGTGCACGGCGAGTTGCACGGGCACGCCAGAGCCCCCAAAGGTGATTTGCGGTTCGTCGTGCGCATGCACAACATGCTGAACGAACGCAACATCTTATGGGGGAACTCAACGCGTCAGACTTTGGAGAGGCTTCTTGCTTAATACTACTGCGGGACTTCGCGACGAACCGCCGCCCCGGGTTAAAACCCGGGGCTCCACAAGGCGAAGTCCGCGCGTACC
>JANORL010000573.1:0-8362 GCA_031415295.1 Polyangiaceae bacterium
CGATGGACCGACGGGGCACCGCTGTTGTGGCGCAAGTCGATGGGACGCGGCGCGGTGTTTGCGGTGTCGTTGCCTCTGTCGACGGACGAGAGTGACTTCGTTTTGCGCCCGGCATTTTTGGCGTTGCTCGAGCGGTTTGTCGGGACAGCCAGGTCACGAGGTGGTGCGCGTCTCGTCGATGTCGGCGATGCGATTACTTTCGACGGCTACAAGGATGTCGCTGTGGAGTACGTGCCGACGCGAGCGGGCGATTCGACAATAAAGATGGAGCTCGCCGAGCAAAAGGGTCGGCGGCTGGTCGTGACGTCGCTGGCGGGGCGTTACGTTGCGCATACGGATGGCGAGCAGACGGTGCGTATTGCGACCGTGCCTGAGCGCGAGATTGACTTGCGACCGCGCAAGATTGCGGAGACGGCGCGATCGGAGACGCAAGGCGGCGTGCAGCCAGCGCTGGACATTTCGCCGTACGTGGCGCTCGCGCTGATTGGGCTTTTCGCGATGGAATTGTTGTTACGGACGTGGGGCCAGCGGCGGGAAGCGGCGACGAATTCGTAGGGTTGGCGGGACGAACGTATTTGGCTCATCGTGAGCCTAGGGCTTTACGCGCCCTACGATCGCGTTACGAAGCTCGGTTGCTTGCTCCGGCACCCGCCCGTTGTCGAGTTGCCACTTGCCCACCGCCTTGACGAGGTCGATTCGTCCGCTGAGCCCTCTTGCACTCTGCTGCACGTAACCATTGATCTCCCGAAATATCTCTTTGCCCGGAAAGCTCGTCGTCCAGTCTCCGTTCTTCCCCAATGCCGCCATGGCCGCGGTATGTGCCGCTTGTAGCTCCGTGGAAACACGCGCAGGATCTGCCAAGGCGGGGCAAGTCGTTGCGGTCGTCGAAAACCAGATCGAATTGCCTACATGGCTCACAGCATTCGTAAGTGATGGCATTGTTTTGGGATTCTTCGGATATCCATGTGTGGCGTCGCGTTGCGTTTCGGCAAGAAAACGAATACAAGCAACCCAATATGCTCGACCCTGTGCTTCGGCATCAATCTTGATTTGAATCTGTTGCACCGTACGTTTGCACGTATTGAATTTGCATCCGTGCAATGCATCCGCATCGAGCAAGAGATTCTCGACCTCATGCACATCGAGCCGATAAACTCGTTCGTTTGCGTCTAAAGAGTGCCAGCGGTGCCTGTTGCTACTTCCAAAATCTTGGTCCACCAGCCCGAAGACATGCTTGACGCCTGTGTCTTTCGCCTGTTCGCATACCGCGTCCACATTCGATTGCCCCCCGGCGACCAGCACCTCGATGGTTGGGGCAAGCCCCTGCCAAACGGCTCCCAAAAAGGCCCGCGTCTCAGGGTCTTCCACCCACAATACGGCCTTTGCTCGTTTGTAAAGCGCGTCGATATCGGAGCTCATCCGCCGACCTCCACGTCGGTATCCGTCTCTATCTCTTCCGTTTCGAGCTTCGCGCGGGGGTCGTCTTTCGAGACCAGCAGCACCCGTTCGAAACTATAAACTTGGTCCCATGGCGCATCGGCGTGTGTGGCAAGCACGAGCTGGGCGTGAGGAGCCACATCACGAAGTGCGGGGAGAATACGCGCTTGCCATTCCGGATGCATGTGAAGCTCGGGTTCGTCGATGAGAACGATCCCTCGAAAGCCTTCTTCTCCTATTCTCTGCCCCATGTATTTGGTGATAAGCGTCCCCACGAGTGTCAGCCATTCCAGTTCGCCTGACGAGAGCTGATCCACGGTGCATACCAATTCGTCCCCGATTGCCAAATCTTTTGATCGACGCTGGATGTAGAGATCGATATCGGTACGCGCCTGCCCGCGATCGGCCGTGGCCACGGTAAGTCGAGTTTCGTCGTCTCCCCGCAACGCCGACCACGCGCGGCTCATTCGATCAAGCCACGCTTTATCGTCACCAGGTACGTCGTTAAATGCGCTTCGGGTGCGCTCATCTACGATTTGCTGTTTTATTTGCCATAAGCGCCGCTCCTCGCGTCGAAGGAAATCAGGAGGTTCCGACATCGGACGCACAGGGCCGCAAAGATAGGGATGGCGCGACGAAGAAAACCATTCGATTGGCAACTCCCCCAAAAGCTCACGAATTTTGCTTTGTTCGTCGGCGATGGGCTTCGCGTCTTCGCCCACCTGAACACGCCATCCTGATTTCGATCGGATAATCTGCATTGAACACGGGGTTCGGGCGCCGAGAAGCGTACCGGGCGCGGAAAACACGTATAGAGTGAGCTCGACACGGACATCCGGAGAAAGCGCATTGTCAAGCCACCGCTGTTGGACATCGTCGCGAAGCTCCTCGTGCAGCAAGTCTTCCCGCCCCAGCGCATAAAGAATTGCCTCGAAAAAACTCGTTTTCCCGGAACCATTCGGCCCGGCCACAACCAACGTGGTGGGGGGTTTCTCGTCCGGCCCCTGAAATGTGAATTGCGCGGGCTCCTGAAATCGACGGAATCCCCGCAATGAAAGCGCATTCATCTGCGCGTGAATCATGGTGCCTCCGGAAGAATGGCCACCACCGGGTGGGCTCGAGGCCAGGGATCGCCCGCATGGCGGGAAAACCAGATCTCACCGCCCTCCCGAGGTCGCGATCGATTGAGAACGCTATCCATATGAAAAAACACCTTACCCTGGGCCGAGTCCGCAAAACCGAACGACCCCCCGGGATATCCAGTCACCACTCCGACTTCTCTTTCGAGCACCGGATAACATAATCGTTCGCATAACTCCATCAATTGTCGCGCTGTTGGACGAGACTCTGGGTGCTCGCGCTGAAGACAGGCCACGATGATACCGTAGATTTCCTGGGCCAATCCACGGAATTGAGAATGGCTGCCGAGCTCCGCGGGCAATGGTGGCACGGGCGCCGTGAGAATATTGGTCACGGCGTCGGCAAGCTCGAATCCGAAGGGTGTAACACCTGTCAGGAAATGATACGCGAGAGCTCCTACGGCCCAGATATCTGCAGCCGGATCCACGGTTTTCCGTTTCCGAAGAATCTCCGGCGCGAGATAAGGCAAATGGCCGATGAGCGTTTTCGACCCTGTAATCGTCAGCATTCCGCCCGCGATACCTGCGTCGATCTCGGCTATGGACATTGTCGCAACACCAAAATCAGTAATCTTCACGCCCGTGAGCGACAAGCCACCGACAGCCATGATATTGCTCGGTTTGAGATCTCGATGCACGACGCCGACTTCGTGCACGGCAGCCAATCCGCGGGCGAGTCCGTGCAGCACTTGCGCCGTCATGTAGGGGTCGAGTTGCGGAATACGTTTTAGAATTCTCCCCAAATCGTGCTTCCCCTCGATCAGTTCCTCTACGAGATAGGTGGTTTCACCTTGTTCGACATAATCGAGTGTACGCGCGACATTTTCGTGATTCACCCGCGCACTCGCCTGCGCGCTACGGTCGAATCGTCGCCCGGCGTCTTCGTTCTTTGGCGTCTTCAGCGCCACTTTCCGACCAAGAAGCGTATCGGTGGCGCTGTAGACCTGCTGCATACCACCTTCGCCGAGGCGGCCATCGATAGAATATCGCCCAATCGTTGTACCGTTCGGTAACCACATCAGGAAACCTCGGGATGGGATTGGTCGAACGTCACGAAATATCGTTGTGATGCCGCACGCGAGTCGTTGCCTAGCGCAATCACGCAAGAACTCGGAAGGTCTGCTCCCACCAGCAGAGCGACGTTGTTCACGAGCACCTCGCCCGCCACTTCAGTCAGAAAAAACCGCGTCCCATCGTATTCAATCGCAAAGCTTCCTACGCCAGGCAGCGGGTGCACGATACGCGCGGACCGCGTCGACGCCGATAACTCGATGTTCGTCCCCCGCCAGGTCATCAATGCTCGGTGTTTATTGCATAACAAAAGTGCCGCGAGGCGATCCCGAAATGGCACCGCGCTGAAAACAGCGGATGTTGCCATTGCCATGCAGAGCATGTGCAAGGCTGGATCTTTGATCATATCCACCCCCATCGCCGTGAGCCCTTCGGCGAATGTTTTCCGATCCGTTGCAGGATCATCGAGCGCGTTCTTGCCAAAAGCGAGGTTGCAAAGACGACCATGCCCAAACGGTCCTTCACGAAAGCTTTGATTGTTGAGCGCCCCGTGTGCAAGATGACGATCATGCAGTGCGGCGAGCCCTGCACAAAACTCGTAGAGGCGCCGAAGCGGATCAGCTTTGCTCACCGTTACAGCGACATCCAGATTCTCTTCGACCACCCCGAGCCAATTTTCGTGTTCTATGAGGTCATAAATCAAAGCAATATAAGGGGAATGTATTGCCTGGAGAGCGACGAGCCGGGCACGAACATGCTCGCGCAACGACGATGGGGCTACCCAATGGATACACACCTTTCGAGCGAGATTCTTGTCGTGGCAAATCCAATCTTCGCCGCTCGGGCCGACAAACGAATATCGTTCAGAAGAATAGGTCGTCACGACTTGTCCTTCAATATGACACCAATCTCGATACCAAGAGGTGCCTGCTCGGGCCGATCATTACGCGGGCGGCTCGATGACTCATTGCGAGAATCATCTAGGCGTCCAGGCGGTTGCTTCGGGCTTTTCGGGCGTTGTTTTGCAGCGGGAGCCGCTGGTGGCAATTGCGAGACGATAGGGGGCGTGATGACCTCCTCTTTCACTGTAACCATTTCCCAAATCCGAGGTTGGGTCTCGACCCAGGCGCCGACTATCGGCCCATCTGTCTCCAACTGTAGACTCTTTTGGAGATCGACCACGAGCGCTGTCGCATTATCGATTCCCCCCTCGCACGATGCCGCCAACCGTAGGCGCTCGACGAGATCTCCAAAACTCTGCGCATTATGCCTGTACACCCAATTCAAAGCGAATGGCTCAATGCGATGCACGCCGTCACTTACGAGCAGCAATGCGGACAGACCAGGTTCCACGGTGCATACATGAGGTTCCACATGGTCCTTCAATCCGACAGCACGCAATAGAGCGTCCATTGCGTCTGGGGCAGTGCCTTCAATACGCGCGACCTCGTTTGCAATGGTATCGTCGCAGGTAAGAAGTTTCGGGTCATTGCCGGGCGTCAACCCATAAGCCCGTGCATCGCCCAACCAGCCAAGCACCGCTTGTCCTTCATCAATGAGCGCCGCGACGATAACCGTGCCCGCCTGGCCCCCAAAACGCTCGAACACCGCCGCATTTGCCGCACGAATCGCGTTGGTCATGCGTTCGGTCGGCGAACAACGATCATCGTTCGCCAAAATGGCGCCCGCCCGCGCAGCCGCCAGATCGGCTGCCTCGTCGCCTTGCGAAAGGCCCCCCATGCCATCACAAAGAACGGCGGCCGTAAAGACATCTGCTCGGTTCAGCCTACGTCCAGCGAGCACAAGAGCGGTATCTTGATTGTCTTTCCGCACTTTGCCGCGGTGGGTGACGAATGCGAATGGTTGCCCCTGCGGCGCAACCAGCCGATCGCGTCGCGCCCCCCGAAGCATCTTCTCCAGTGCGTCGGTACGATCTCCGGTAAAATTTCTACGATCCGCTCCCGAGGGCATGGGTATCTTCTACTACCTCCACCGCAGAGATGTACAGATTTCTGCCGAAGCGCCAACTGCCGGCTTTTTTCGTCACCAACATCATGCTCCAAGCGCCCCCATCGCCCATTGCCCATCTCGTCAACCCCAAAAAGAGCACCGATCGAGCGTCCCTCATCAGGCAACGCCTTTTAAGCTCTCGCTACGTCGCCTTGCACACCGCGCAATGGCTCCTTCAGACCTCTGATCGAAGCCTGCTCAACCGGAAATTGCTCTTTGGGATCTCCGATTTTGCGTTACGAGGTGAGTAGCTCGCGAAAAGCGCTCCTTTTGTCCGCCGCCTGACTGGTCAACGAACAAAAAGAGCGACCTTCGTTACTCAACCTGTGGCGGGAGGGGAACCGGCTGGAGTGTTGCCGCTTTCGCCACCGCCGCCCGTGGGATCCTCGGCATTGCCTTTTTGGAAAGGAAAAAACACGAAACGCGCAAGCGCATGGTCGCGCACGAACGTTTGTTCAAATTCCTTTTTGCCGACCCAAAGAGAATCAATGACGGCTTGGCGCTGCTCGACTTCGTGGGTGAAATCTTTGGAAATCGACTTTTCGATATCCGTGAGCGCCGTCGCGACCGTTTTGATTAATGCCACGAGTTTCGTGTTGTTGTCGATGAGGTCCGCGCGTTGGGGGAAATCGACAACCTTTGCCAAACGCACACCGAGTTCCTCGGAAAGCGCGGCATCGTCACGAATGGTCGGTGATTGAAACGATTCCATCGACCCGTCTTCGAATACCTTACGATATTCGACATGGGTGCGCGAACCACCAGCCGGCCCTGTTCGCACATTCTCGCCGACATTGGCCACATGCCGATCGAATGCCCGATCAACAGTCCGCCCCTCGCCAAGTGCACGGCGTTGTTGGATCAACTTGTTCGCGACACGAAGACCATAAAGCGAAGTCAACGTTTGCAACGGCGCATCGATTTTATCCGCGATAGCTTTGCACGCATCGCGTTTTTCTTGGTCGATGATGTAGGTCTCAGCTCGAAACAAACCATAAAGACGACCAATGACTTCAGCCGTATACGTGCAGATGTCGCCCGTGTCCGACGTAGCTCTGGGAAACGCCATAATTCGTGTCTTCCTTTCCTTCGTTGTCTCGTGTTTTTGTCACCGTGAAATTGGGCCTACGGCGTACCAATCTTGCGTGCAGAGCACAATCGAATTTCTCGAGACAGTGAAGAAACTGGGCGCCCATATTCGAACATCCCCGACGCAGCCCCACGAGTTCGCAGTCGGGATTCTTTTGGGAAAAATGATCGCATACGCCACGAGCCCCGGACGCACTTCCCGAGCGACGCAAACAGACGTGCAATCACGCGTGCCGATCGCAGTGGCGCGAAAGTACGCGCGCGTGTCGTGTGGAGTCCGCTGCCAGGCGGCAAGGATGCACCAGGACAAACATCGGCATCGGCGGAACGACCGATCGCGATCCTGAGCCAGGACAAACAGGTCGCGTCCGCGCCGCTTGGTGCATCGATTCGTGCCGAAGACGTGATGCTCGACGTGCCTGCTGGTGCGCCGACAGATTTGCTCGTGAAGTTGTCAGCGAGTGGCGCGAGTGCTTAGGACGACATCGCGATCGTTGTGCACGTGGGCAGCTCGTTGCCAATTGGCGTCGTCGCTGATGCGGAGCCGAGCCATCGAGTGCATTTTTCCTGGGACAAAGCGCCGCTGGTTTGGGTCAACTTGCACCCGAAGGACGCACTTCGTTTGAGCCCATAGCAACCGAAGGCGCGGACGTGCTCGTGCGATGGACCGACGGGGCACCGCTGTTGTGGCGCAAGTCGATGGGACGCGGAGCCGTGTTTGCGTTGTCGTTGCCTCTGTCGACGGACGAGAGTGACTTCGTTTTGCGTCCAGCGTTTTTGGCGTTGCTCGAACGGTTTGTCGGGACAGCCAGGTCACGAGGTGGCGCGCGTCTCGTCGATGTCGGCGATGCGTTTACGTTCGACGGCTACAAGGATGTCGCGGTGGAGTACGTCCCGACGCACGCGGGTGTTTCAACGAAGATGGAGATTGCCGAGCAGAAGGGTCGGCGGCTCGTCGTGACGTCGTTGGCGGGTCGTTACATAGCGCATACGGATGGCGAGAAGACGGTGCGTATTGCGACGGTGCCGGAGCGCGAGATTGACTTGCGACCACGCAAGATTGTGGAGACGGCGCGATCGGAGACGCAAGGCGGCGTGCAACCGGCGCTGGACGTTTCGCCCTATGTGGCGCTCGCGCTGATTGGGCTATTCGCGATGGAATTGGCGTTGCGAACGTGGGGTCAGCGACGGGAAGCGGCGACGAGTTCGTAGGGTTGGCGGGACGAACGTATTTGGTTCACAATGAATCGTCATTGACAAGATCCAGAATTCGTCGTTACATGCTCGAAGAATGGCGAATTTGCGACTGTGGGTGGCTGCGCTTCTGAGCGTCATCGCCGGCTGCGGGCATTCGGTGCTGGCAGCGGCAAAGGATGATTGTTTTCGCCGCAGGGGATTTTGGGCCGAAACCACCCACAACATGGGAGGGGTTTGTTATCCATCCCTTCCCCGAAACGCACAAATCGCACCACGGTCTCTCGGACAAACGCGGGTGGACAAGATTGTTGAATTGGTTGGCGCCGCTCCTTTGCCGGCGACGCTTGGGGATGTTCGGCGCTGGCTCGATAACGCCAAGATCGAAAACACGTGCTCGACGGAGAGGGTGATCTATTTCGCCGATGAATTGGGTGTTCGGCAAGGCGACTGCAAAACAGCAGCGTTCAAGATGGGAAACG
>JANORL010000574.1:0-3715 GCA_031415295.1 Polyangiaceae bacterium
CGTAAGCTACAACGTGCCCGGCTTTCATAACAGGGGGGAGCGGGAAAAAACGAGGCCTTTTCCCCCTCTCCACGCAGCATTGCGAAGCAATGCGAAGTTGGAGAGGGGGTTAGGGGGTGAGGCGCATGCGCATTGGATTGAAAGTCCCGCAGTAGTATTACGGACGTGGGGTCAGCGGCGGGAAGCAGCGGCGAATTCGTAAGGTTGGCGGGACGAACGGATTCGGTTCATCGCGTCGGATTCGTCACGGACAAGCCATACCGTTGTTGCAGTCGCCGACGCATTCTTGGCAGAATGCGCAGATGCCGAGCGCGTTGTAATCAGCGATGCCTGGAACATGCATTTGAGCACAAGTATTCCGGCACATTTGGTCACCCGCGGGGCACGCATTGAGACATGTCGAAAGGTCGACGCAGTCGGGATTGTTTGCGCAAATGGCGAGGTCGTCTTCGCAAAGACCACCGGTTCCAATGGCGCATTGAATGCAGGTATTGCAATCGTTGGTGTTGTCGCAGCTCGCCGGGCAACCGTAGGCCACCTTGTCGACACCGCAACTCGCGGTGCATTCTTGGCACGCGAGGCAATCGATGAGATCGGAGTAGTCATCGATGCCATTGGGAGACATTTGGGCGCACGTCGTTCGACACGCCTGATCATTTGCCGGGCAGGCGTTGAGGCAATTGGTGAGATCGATGCAGTCCAGGTTCGTCGCACACGTTTGCAGTTCGTCACGACAAACACCGTCGAATGCACAAGTTTGGCACGTCGAACAATTCATGGCGGCGTCACACGCTCCGGCAGCGGCGCACGTACCATTGAAGCAAGCCACGCTCGGGGCACACACGGTACCGCAAGCGCCACAATTCGCTTCATCGTTTTGGATGTCGACGCATTCAGTGCCGCATTTGGTCAAACCCGAGCCACACGAGGTAGCACAAACGCCATTTGAGCAAACGTCGCCCGTGGCGCAAGCCTTTCCGCACATGCCGCAGTTGCTCGGATCGAGCTTCATGTCGACGCACACACCATTACATTTCGTCGTGCCGCCGACGCATTGCGTGTCACACGTTCCATTCGAGCAAACTTGGCCCATGGGACAAACGACGCCGCATGCGCCGCAATTGCCGGGGTCATTTTTCGTGTCGATACACGCATTGGCGCATTTCGTCGTGCCACCAGCACAATTGAGTGCGCATTTTCCACCCGAGCACACTTCGCCCGGGCCGCATACGGTGCCGCACGTTCCGCAATTCAAACCATCGTTGGAAACGTCGACACAGAAGGTTCCGCATTTCGTCGTTCCACCGACGCACGTCAACCCGCATTTGCCGTTCGAGCAGACTTCACCTTGAGCGCACACGGTGTCGCACGCGCCGCAATTGGCGACGTCGGTCTTGAGATCGACGCAAAGGTTACCGCATTTCGAGGTTTGTCCGACACAAGTGAGGGCGCATTTGCCCGCCGTGCACACTTCTCCAGCTGCGCAGGCAGTTCCGCAAACACCACAATTGACAGGATCAATCGTAATGTCGACGCACTTGCCGCTGCATTCCGTGGTTCCACCGACGCACGCGAGACCGCACGCACCATTGGCACAAACCTGACCGTTCATGCATTTGGTGCCACACATGCCGCAATTGTTGGGGTCGAACGTGGTAATGGTGCACGAGCCATTGCATTCGGCTTGCCCGGGGGGACATGCCGATCCGCCGCCTGTACCGCCCATGCCACCGGTTCCACTGCTGGAACTCGAGCTGGAGCTGGAGCTGGAACTGGAGTTGGAACCGGAGCTGGAGCTGGAGCTGGCCATACCGCCGGTACCATTGCCTCCAGAACCACCTTCACCACCCGTCGTGTTGGATGTCGGTTCGTCGCCACAACCTGCAAAAGCAATCGTGCTTAAGGCGACTGCCAATGTAGCAACCCATCGTTTCCATCCACTGCGCTTGTTTTGCGCTTCTTTGTTCATGAGTACGTGACCTCCTGGGCTCTCGAGCCCTCTGTATTGGACACGATCGATTTCCAAATCGACGCGAAGCCATTGCTTGACGCAATGCGCGCGTTGATGACATTTGATCATGATTCGAAGAAAGGTGGAAATCGACGGTCCATTCCGCGGAAAGACCCGCGACGTTGGGACGATAGCATTTCGTGAACGCGCGTGGGAGACTTTCTCCGATATCGGACATTGATTGACCGATGCTCGAAAGCCCGTGAGATGATTAAGAAGGCGCGTCTGGAACGCGGTTCATCTGGCCCACCAAGGGCGATTCGAAGAAAGCGCGATGACTCACGCCCTACTTTCAGAAAACACCACGCATGCGTCATTCGCAGCGTCGATATTCTTCTATTTGTCGTCGATTTTTACATAAATGAAAAACAGCCGCGTGCGAAGGGACAAGGAACGAATATGGAAGGCTACTTGGCGACATCCCAATGCCTCATGTCGGTCGTCTGGTAACGCCTTCTGCACAAATGAACAGTCATCTTCTTTGGACATAAAACTCTCGGCTGGTCGAAGCGGGCCATGTTTTGCCGAGACGCGTTGGTTTTTCCTTCGTTTTACTCGGTCGCGCAAAATTGTTTACACAGCACTTGACGAGCTTGGTGAACCATGGCACTGCTGGATTATGGTGCTTCGTTCCAAACCCCTTCTGGTCGTCGCAGCATCCCTTTTGAGCGTTTTTCTGGGGGATTTTGCGTCAGCTGAAACCAAACCGAACAAGGCAAACAAGGCAGTGGCCGTGTCCGCCGTGTCCAGCGCGAAACCGCCCGCGCCGGTCCCACCACCCAAACCGGTCCCACAGATCATTCCTGTATGCGTAAAACCGGCAGGCGTTGGCCCTCGGGACCGTCAATGGGCCTACGACGGGTGGGGCCACATGATCACCACGAACTTCCAGCACGCGACTGGGCCCAGCGGAACGCCCATTGTATTCGAGTACGACCCTTCGGCACGACGGGACAACGTGCGTCATTTTCACCCGATCGATAGCCATTTGCGATGTCCCGGTGCAACGCCACCAGCAACGCCACCAGCAACGCCACCAGCAACGCCACCAGCGGGCGCTTCCGCGGCGCCCGCACCCCCACCGAAGCCAACAAGCATCCGGGAGATACTTCCGACAGGAACGAGTGGAAAAGGGCCGTTGCCACCACGAGTTCAGGGATTCGTCGATTGGTCTGGTCGCTACGATAAGTCGCATACCGCTGCGGAAAGGCAGGCGACAGCATTCGTAATCAGGCTGCGTGCAGCCATCGTGGACAATACGCCCGTCGGCATCGTCACGCCAAGTGCATTGAGTGTCGAAGCCGCTGAAATATTGAGCGTTTCTTTCAAGGAAAAAATCGTTTCGGCATTGATCTACAAACAGGTCATTGCACCATACAACGTTCAACAAAAGTTCATGGCCGTCCTGAGTAGCCCCGAAGGACAACGATTCCGTTTGCTAAGCGACCAGTGGGTACGTCTCTCTCAATTAAATTCAACGGACACAGCACCCACTGTGATTTTGAAGCATAAGGAGCACGAGGCTGCAAGCACGTCCGTGGATGCGCAATTGACGAATGCCAAGACGCTTGAAGAAGCAGAAAAAGCATACGCAGCAGCGTACACCGATTTCCCCGTTTGGCTCCAAGCAATTGCGCCTTATTTCAAGGGAAAACAGGCGAACGCTGCGCAACAACCGGAAGCCGAGGCAACACCAACGCCAAC
>JANORL010000575.1:0-17323 GCA_031415295.1 Polyangiaceae bacterium
CTGGCGACGTTGGATTTCATGCAAAGTCGACCCTCTTCGAAACCGTAGAGTTTGTCCACGACGCGTTGCCCGAAATGTCCCTCGATGACCTCGACACATCCGTCGAGTTGTTTGGGAAGCATCTTCGCGCTCCGATCATCATCGCGGCGATGACGGGTGGCACCGACCGCGCTCGCAGCATCAACCGCGAATTGGCGCAGCTTGCCGAAGAGCGTGGATACGGTTTTGGACTCGGCAGTCAGCGCGCGATCCTCAAAGGACAACCGCGTGACACGTACGAAGTGCGCGATGTCGCGCCATCGACACTCGTGTTTGGAAACATTGGTGGCGTGCAAGCGCGAGTTTTGTCGACGGACGAACTTCGTGCACTCGTCGATGGCGTTGGTGCTGATGCCTTGTGCGTGCATTTGAATCCCGCGATGGAGATCGTGCAGCCCGAAGGAGATCGAGATTTCGTGGGCATCGTTGAAACGCTCGAACGACTCGTGCGTGATTTGGGTGTGCCGGTCATCGCGAAAGAAACAGGTTGTGGTCTCGGTGCACATGCCTTGAAAAAGCTTGCAAAAGCGGGTGTTCGTCACGTCGATGTGTCGGGTGCAGGAGGCACGAGTTGGGTGGCTGTCGAAGCCGCGCGCGCCGTGGGTGATGCTCGAACGTTGGGTGATGCGTTTCGCGAGTGGGGCGTTCCGACGGCAGCTTCGGTGATGATTGCAAAACGAGCTCGACCGCGGTTCAAAACGATCATTGCAACGGGTGGCGTTGCGAGTGGAATCGATGCGGCCAAAGCGATCGCACTCGGTGCCGATGCTGCGGGGATTGCGCGGCCTGTGTTGCAAGCACTCGTGGCGGGTGGGCGAGAAGGCGCAGCACGGTTTCTGAATCAAGTGGAAGCTGAGTTGCGCGCAGTGATGTTGCTCGTGGGGGCTCGAACCGTGGAGCACTTGCAAAAAGCGTCTGTAGTGCTCGGTCCGGCCCTTGAACGGTGGGCGATTGCTTCGCGACGACGGCGAAAAAAGTGAGGTAATTGTGATGTTGGTAATTCGCGTTGGAGAGGACTTCCTGTCGATGACCGGAGCGTGTTACCGTCTCGGGCGCTGGAGATCCCTGAGAAGACGATGAGCGACAACGAAGAGCAAGCGACGCCCACGAGCGAAGCGCCTCCGGAAGACCTCAAGAAGGAGCGGGATTTGTTTATCCAGCAGTTCTTCAGCAAGGGCGCTCAATTAACTGAAGAGCTCTTGAAGGAGAACGAGCGCCTCCATGCTCGCATCTCGGTTCTCGAAGCAGAAAACGGACGCTTGCGAGCGCACGTTGCGAGCGACACGGCCATCCGTGACCTCCTGCGCAAGATCGAGGAACTCGAGGCCGAGAAAAGGGCGTTGCTGCAACGTTCGGGCGGCTTGAAAGACGTCGACGATCGTTTTTCGTCACGTCATGCCGAAGTCGAGTCGGAGTTGGCGAGTTTGGCCAACCTGTACGTCGCGACGTCGCAGCTTCACAGTTCGTCGCACGTGCGAAACGTGCTCCGAAACATCAAGGAATTGTTGGCGCAGTTCTTAGGTGCCGCCAAATTTGGGGTCTATCTCGCCTCAGACGACGGAAAAGAACTCGTCGCCGTGGCAAGTGAAGGCCAGAACTTTGCAGATATTGCTACGCTGGTCGTGAACGACAACGTGATTGGTCGTGCGTTCACCTCGAGTAAGTTGTTTTATGACGTGGACAATGACGTATCAAAGGGGTCCGTCGAGCAGCCCGCAGCAGCGGTTCCACTGCTCATTGACGGCACACCCATCGGCGTCATTGCGGTCTTCGGTACGCTGCCTCAAAAGACGGCTTTCGACGACCAGGACGGCGAGCTGTTCCGACTCCTGGGCACGCAGGCTGCCCTCGCGCTCGTCAGCGCGAGGCTTTTCACCGATGCAGGTCGGAAGGTGCCGGGCGTCCAGGCATTTCTCGACCTGGAGGACTGATTCATGGCCGAGTACTCCTGCTTGATTGTCGAAGATTCGCCCATGATGCGCCAGCTTTTGGTGTTCGCATTGGCGCGGCTCAAGAACCTGCGTGTCACCGAGGCGGACGACGGCGTGGATGGTCTACGCAAACTCGCGTCGACGAAGTACGACGTCATCATCACCGACATCAACATGCCGATCATGGATGGGTTGAAACTCGTGAAACGAGTGCGATCCGATCCGGTGCACAAAGACACGCCCATCATCATCATCACCACCGAAGGCTCGCAGGAAGACCGACAACGGGCCCTGCAGCTCGGCGCAAACGCGTACATCACCAAGCCGATTCAAGCGCCTCAGGTGATCGCCAAAGTCAAAGAACTTCTCGGCATCGAGTGACTCCGCGGCTTCATTCGTTTCACGTCAAAATTTGTGGCATCACCCGCTGCGTCGACGCTGAACTGGCCATAACTGCCGGTGCCGACATGCTCGGTCTGAACTTCGTCCCGACATCATCGCGTCGTATCGACGTGTCCCTCGCTCGAGCGATCGTGCGTGCGGCAAACGGACGCGTGTCACTCGTTGGCGTCTTTGCCGATGAAGACGAAGCCTGCATCCGCAACATCGTCAACGAAGTACCGCTCGATTTTGTCCAACTTCACGGCCGGGAAAGTCCAGAGTTTGTCTCAACGATGGGACAACGAGCGTTCAAAGCTGTCGCCATCGGATCCGCGGATGACATCGAGTTTGCCAAGACGTACCCCGGTGAACTGCTCCTCGTCGACGCTCGCGTGGCTGGGCAACACGGTGGTACCGGCGTGCGTATCGATCCCGATCTCGTGGCGCCGCTTGCGCGTCTTCGTCCCATTCTTTTGGCTGGTGGGCTGCGTCCTGAAAACGTGGCGGAAGCTGTGCGTCACGTTCGCCCGTACGGCGTCGATGTCGCGAGTGGTGTCGAGACGCTGCCAGGCATCAAAGATGAAGGTTTGATGCAAAGGTTTGTCGCGGAAGCGCGTCGCGCTGCGCGAGAAGTGTTCGACGTACGTACTGACAACGAATGAGGTCTGCGATGAAGCGTTCTGCTGCTTTCTTGGTTCTCGCTGGCGTGTCTTCGGCTTCGCTTGCTTCGGCAGCGACGCTGCAAGTTGGTCCTGGAAAAACCTACACTGCTCCTTGCGCGGCCATCGCGGCGTCGAGTGACGGAGACCTGATCGAGATCGATGCGGGGAGTTATTCGGGGGATGTTTGTGGTTGGAGCAAAAACAGCCTGACTCTTCGTGGCGTTGGGGGTTTGGCGAAGGTCGATGCGGCCGGGAAAAACTCGGGCGGCAAGGCGACTTGGGTCATCGCTGGCAACAACACGATCGTCGAGAACATCGAGTTCATCGGGGCATCGGTGCCCGATCAGAACGGCGCAGGCATTCGGCAAGAAGGCGCCAATCTGACGGTTCGCAGTTGCTACTTCCACGACAACGAGAACGGGATTCTCGCCGGCGACAATCCGAACAGCACCATCACGATCGAGCGCACCGAGTTTGCGAACAACGGTTTCGGCGACGGGCAGAGCCACAACCTCTACATCAACCACGTCGCCAAACTCGTCTTCCAAAACAACTACTCGCACCGCAGCAAAATTGGACACCTGCTCAAGTCTCGCGCGACCGAGACGTGGATTCTCTACAACCGCCTCACGCAAGAAGACGGCACGGGCAGCTACGAGATCGACCTGCCCAATGGCGGACGCACGTTCATCATCGGCAACTTGATCCAACAGGGAGCGAATACCGACAACGGTTCGATCGTCGCCTACCGCCTCGAAGGTTCCAATCCGGCAAACCCCAGTAACGAACTGTTTGTCGTAAACAACTCGTTCGTCAATGAACGACCCAACGGCGGAACATTTCTCAACATCGCAGCAGGCGTGACCGAGCCAGCGATTGTCCGGAACAACATTTTCGTTGGTCCAGGCACGTTGACCAACCAGGCGAATGCCGTGCTTGCGTCGAACTTCCAAGGCGATCCCAAGTTCGTGAATCAAGCCGCTTTCGACTATCACCTCGATGCCTCGTCTCCTTGCGTGGACACCGGCGAAGCGCCCGGTATGGGCGGCGGAATTGATTTGACCCCCAAGTTTCATTACGTGCATTCCGCGTCGTCAGCGCCGCGCGTTCTCGTTGGCAAGATCGACGTCGGTGCGTATGAACTTGGCGGCGAAGGCGGCGCTGGTGGCGGCGGTGTTGGTGGAGCCGCGGGCGGTGGTGTCGGTGGTAGCTCGAGCTCTGCAGGAGGCGCCGGCGGTGCTAGCAGCAGCAGTGGCGGAGAGGGCGGAAGCGGCACCAATTCTGGCGGAGCAGGTGGTGCTGGTGGAAGCAACTCCGATGACGAACGAAGCTGCGCGTGCGATGTCGTGGGCGGACAGAATTTACCTTCGCATACGCTGCTGGGTGGGCTTTTCGCGCTCGCGTTCGTCGCTCGTCGGTGGAGAAGTCGTCTGCGTTCGTGAAGTGACGCGCGCCGTTTTGAAGTCACATGTCGTTTGGACCGACGTCCAACGGCAGCAGGTGGAGCTCAACAATCGCTCCGCTTTGTTTCAACATGTTCGGTCAGGGGTGATTCATATGCGTTCGAGCTCCGTCGTTCTCGCTTCGGTAGGTTTGTCTGTCGTTCTGGGATGCGCGTCGTCCGCCCCCGAGCCCATCTCGAAAACGGCAGGCCCGGTGCCGCTGGTCGTGCCGCCTCCGAACCAAGGACCTCCGCCCGTGACGACGACGCTTGCCGCCGTGGGGCTCGACGGTGCGGCTATCGATCGCGCCGCTGATCCTTGTAAGGATTTTTATCAATTCGCGTGTGGTGGATGGATTTCGTCGACGGAGATTCCCGGCGATGCCGCCATGTGGTCGCGCAGTTTCAGCGAGATCCACAAGCGAAATGAAGCTGCGATCAAGTCGATTCTCGAGGATGCCGGTGCCGCGAAAAACCCCGATGCAGCAACGCAAAAGGTCGGTGACTACTACGCGGCCTGCATGGACGAAGCAGCAGCGGATGCCGCAGGAGCGACACCCATCAAGGATTTGATCACGCGCGCGCGTGGCGTGAGTTCGGGGACGGACGTCGCCAACTTCGTCACCGAGCTGCACCAGAAACAGATCTTTCCGATCTTCACGATCTCCGGCGAACAAGACTACGGCGATGCGACACGCGTCATCGCGTACCTCGACCAAGGTGGTTTGGGTTTGCCCGATCGCGACTACTACACGAAGGACGACGATGAAAAGAAGCGTATCCGCAAGGCGTACGTGGAGCATGTCGACCGCATGCTCGTGCTCGTGGGGTTCGACAAGAAAACCTCGGCAAGGGCAGCGGAACAGGTCGTCGAAGTCGAAACGGCCATCGCTAAAGTATCCAAGACAAACGTTGAACGTCGCGATCCGAAGGGGCTCTACAATCTTTTGAGCCGCAACGATCTCGCCAAGAAAGCGCCCGCGTTTCCCTGGGACAACTACTTCAAGACGCTGGGCATTGGCGACATCAAGCAAGCCAACGTGACGTCGATTCCGTTCTTCGAGGGCGTAGACAAGTTGTTGTCCACGATCAAACCCGATGCTTGGAAAAGTTACCTCGCCTATCACGTGGCGCGGGCGACCGCCGATCTTCTGTCCAAACCGTTTGTGGACGAAGCATTTACGATGCGCAAGCTTCTCAGCGGCCAGAAAGAACCCAAGCCGCGATGGAAGCGTTGTGTCGCCAGCACCAATCGCGCGATCGGGGAAGTGCTCGCTCAGCCGTTTGTCGCGAAGTACTTTGGCGGAGAATCAAAACGCGCCGCCGAACAGATGGTGCAGGACATCTCGAAAGCGTTTGCCGTCGAAGTGAAGTCGCTCGCGTGGATGGACGAAAAGACGCGCGAAAAGGCGCTCGCGAAGTTGCAGACGATGGAATACCTGATCGGGTATCCGACCAAGTGGCGTTCGTATGACTTCAAAGTAAATCGCAAAACGTTCGCGACCAATGCGCTCACCGCATACACGTTCGAGCAAAAGCGTGTCCTCGCCAAGATCGGCAAGCCCTTGGATCGCGGCGAGTGGTTAATGAACGCGCCCGACGTGAACGCCTACTACGACCCGACGCGTAACCAGATGGTTTTTCCTGCCGGTATTCTTCAGCCGCCCTTCTACGACGTGAAAGCGGCGAGCTACATCAATCTCGGAGCCATCGGCATGATCGTCGGACATGAACTCACGCACGGTTTCGATGACGAAGGGTCGCAGTTTGCCGGCAACGGAAACCTCGAAAACTGGTGGCAGCCAGAAGTGGCGAAGAAGTTCGCAGAAAAAACGTCGTGCGTGTCTGCCCAGTACTCCAAGTACGAGGCGATTCCGGGGCGGAACGTCAATGGCGACCTCACCCTCGGCGAGAACATTGCCGACCTTGGTGGCTTGAAACTCGCCTTCATGGCGTATCGGCAATCTCGTAAAGGCGCGGCAAGCATGTCTGTTGCCGATGGTTTTACCGAGGACCAACAGTTTTTCTTGGCCGCTGGTCAGGCGTGGTGCGCGAAGGGACGCGACGAATACATCAGCATGCTCGTGCAGACAGATCCGCACTCGCCGCCCAAGTTTCGTGTAAACGGATCCGTGTCCACCATGCCCGAGTTTGCTCAGGCGTTTTCGTGTACCGAAGGCTCGCCGATGCGCCCCACGAATGCCTGTTCTGTCTGGTAGGTTTTTCAGGCCTCCCCTGATGCCGCATTCGCTCGCTTGCCCGCATGCTTCTGCGTGTGGATTGCTTTGATCGCCAAGGAAACATTGGGCGTTTTGGCGGAAGGTTTGTCGCCGAGACGCTTGTCCCTGCTCTGGAAGATCTCGAACGCGCCGTCGTCGACATCGTCCCGTCTTTTGTTTTTCGTTGCGAACTCTCAGAGCTGCTCGAGAGTTACGTCGGGAGACCGACGCCGCTTTTCGACGCGCAAGGACTCGCTCGCCGCATCGATCCCGACGGTTCGTCGATCCAATCGTTGTGGCTCAAACGCGAGGACTTGTGTCACACGGGCGCGCACAAAATCAACAACGCTCTCGGACAAGTCTTGCTCGCACGGATGATGGGCAAGACGCGGATCATTGCCGAGACCGGTGCGGGACAACATGGTGTGGCGACCGCGACGGCTGCCGCTCTTTTGGGTTTGCCCTGCGACGTTTACCAAGGGGAAGTGGACATGCAGCGGCAAGCGTCGAACGTCGCGCGCATGGAGCTGCTTGGAGCACGAGTCATCGCCGTGCGTACAGGCTCACGAACTCTCGTCGATGCGATGAACGAAGCGATGCGTGATTGGGTGACGAATGTGAACTCGACGCATTACTGCGTGGGAAGTGCTGCGGGACCGCATCCGTATCCGACGCTCGTGGCGGAACTTCAACGGGTCATTGGCGACGAAGCGCGCGCGCAATGTTTGGCGCGTGGCGCGCTTCCCGATGTCGTCGTCGCGTGCGTTGGTGGTGGATCGAATGCGATCGGTATGTGGAAAGCGTTTCTCGATGACGACGACGTACGTCTCGTTGGTGTCGAAGCTGCAGGTCGCGGCCTCGATACGCTCGAGCATGCAGCGACGCTGAATCGCGGCAGAATTGGCGTTTTGCACGGAGCGAAGACGTTTGTTCTTTGTGACAAACATGGTCAGATTGTCCCGACACACTCTATCAGTGCGGGCCTCGACTATCCCGGTGTCGGTCCCGAACACGCCGCCTTGCACGACTCGAATCGGGCCACGTACATGGCTGTAACGGATGACGTCGCTGTCCAAGCAGCACGAGACGTTGCCAGGACCGAAGGCATCATCGTGGCGCTCGAATCTGCACATGCGTTCGGTGCTCTTGCCGAAATCGCGCGGCGTGAAGCGCGAATTCGACAACGACCTGTACGAGTGGCCGTGTGCTTGTCTGGTCGTGGTGACAAAGATCTGTCGACGCTCACAGCGTGCGGGAGGGGTTGATGCATCGAATCGATCGTTGTTTCGCCGATCTCGATCGGACGGGAAAAAAAGCGCTGTGCGTGTACTTGTGCGTCGGTGATCCGTCGCTGGACGAGTCGATGACGTTGGCGCTGACAGCGCTCGACGCTGGTGCGGACCTTCTCGAATTCGGCGTTCCATTTAGCGATCCCACGGCCGATGGTCCCGTGCTCGCTCGAGCGTCACGACGCGCGATTGCCGCCGGTTCGACAATCGAACGCGTGATGGACGTCGCGCACGGCGTACGTGATCGCTCGACCGCACCACTCGTGCTCTTCACGTATTACAACCCGGTGTTCGTCACGGGCGAGTCGCGTGTCGTGGACATGGCGCATGAGGCGGGGATCGATGCGCTTTTGGTCGTGGACCTTCCACCGGAAGAAGCGGACGGATTACGGGGTGGGTGTGCGGAGCGCGGCATTGGGCTCGTACCGCTCGTTACGCCGACGACGAGCGCTGAACGTTTGAATACGATTCAGCGTTTGTCCGTGCCTCGGTCCGGCGCACCGCGAGGTTTCGTGTACGCCGTGTCGACGACGGGTGTGACGGGAGCATCCGTAGTGGACGTAGCGGCGATGGGTCGCGCGGCGGGGATGTTTCGAGAGAAGTTTGGAATGCCGGTGCTCGTAGGGTTTGGCATCGATGGTGGGGAGCGAGCTCGTTCCGCGGCGGGATCGGGTGGTTCGGGACCCGACGGGATTGTCGTGGGAACGGCGGTGATGCAACGAGTCGAGCAAGGCGCTTCGCGCGACGAACGGGTTCGTCTTGTACGAACGTTTGTCCGGGGACTACGCCGTGCGCTCGATGCTTAGGTCGTGCCGTGTTTTAGCAGTACGCGGTTACGTCCGGTGCGTTTGGCTTGGTACAGCGCTTCGTCGGCAGCTCCGATGAGTTGCTCGGGCGTTTCGATGAGAAGTTCAGGAAATGCCGCCACACCGACGCTGATCGTGATGGGCATGCGGGTTCCTTCGTGTTCGAACTGCGCCAGCTCCATCGCGGATCGTAAACGTTCACCAAGGATGCCCGCGTTGCTCAGATTCACGCCTCGGCAAAGAACGGCGAACTCCTCGCCCCCGTAGCGGGCAAAAACATCTTCGGTGCGCACCGTCTGGAGTGTGACTTTGGAAATCTTCGTGAGGACCAAGTCGCCCGCGAGATGCCCGTAGGTGTCGTTCACGCGTTTGAAGTGATCGACATCGAACATGACGAGCGACAGTGCGGACATGTGCCGTTTCGCGTAAGCGAGTTCGGTTTCGATGCGGCCGAGGAAATACCGCTTATTGAAGGCTTTGGTGAGTCCGTCTCGCAGCGCCGCGTCCAGCATTTGCTGCTGAAAGCTGACGTCGAGTTGATCGTGGTACGTGAACTTGAGGACGGTGATCGAACCAAGGCTGATCTTGTCGCCATCTTCGAGGATGCGCTGCGTGACGCTGGTTCCGTTGACGAGCGTTCCGTTGGAACTGTTCAGGTCCTCGATGATGTACTTGTCGCCAGCACGGTTGATGCGCGCGAGTTTTCGCGACACGCCTTCATCGTTCAAACGCAGGCTTGAAGTCTGCCCACGACCAAGCACCGTCTCGGCGCTGTCGATTTCGTGCATCTCGCCGACGTTGGAACCTTGCAATACGATGAGATACGCGCGATCACGCTGGGATCGCGCCCGGAGTTCATCCTGAAGCTCCTTGATATGGGCGACTCGCGTAGCTTCGCCATCATCTTCGTGGTGCCCTCTCATCGTGGCAAACCGATCATACCTGCGCGACGTACTCGTTGGGAACGTTTAAGCCATGGAATCGCGCGCATGACGTGTTCTATGCCGCTTTTCCAAGAGGTACGACGAGTTGCTCGACTTCGATACCTGCTTTGTGCGTGTTGATGATCGTGAAGTCTGCATGTTGCCCGATGTGCTCGGAGCCGCTCGGTGCTTCTCCAACACTGCCGACATTGATGATGCGTACGCCCGCGACGATGCGGTCAAACGGAACGTGCGAACCGCCGCAAACGATGATGTCCGCGGGGTCATCACCAAGAAGCGCCCCCATCTCTTCATCGGTCATGTCATGCGAAAACGGCTCGAACGGATCTGCTTGCGAACCGTGGATGACGAGTAGTTCGCTGCCGTCTTCCAAGTTGATGCGGTGCATGTTCGGAAGGCGGCGCAACCGTGTGAGGATCAAGTCGCCGAGTTCGCCACGTGTCGTCGCAAGTCTTTCGAGACGTGCGCGTTCGTGTGGGTTTTTCGCGACCACATGGGCGGTGTCGAGTGTCGCGAGCGCGCGATCACCCAGTCCCTGCACGATGACCGCGCGAATTTGCGTCAAACGTCGCCACGTTTCGAGCGAGTGTGGCCCTGGAAAACAGATGTCTCCAGCCACGAGAACTTGCGCGTAACCACGTTGTTCAGCAGCGGCCAGCACAGCCGATAACGCATCGGCGTGACCATGAATGTCCGAGATGCAGAGCAGGCGCACCTGACGAGCATAGGAGTTGAACGGAACTTCGCCAAGGTGATCGCTCTGCACGGAAGTCTCTTCGTTGTAATCGTTGGCCGCAAAGGAAAGCGTGGCGAGCGAGAAGACCAGCTTCTCCGTCGAGTGCTACTTTGCCGCCTTGATGCCTGGCCCCTCTCGGCTCTTGACGCTCGCGCGGCGGATCGATCCGCAACGGGCCGACGTGTATACCGCGCGTTTGGCAGAACGAATTTCCGCGGATACGCCGGCATTCGCGTATGCCGTTCTGTTGGCGACTGCCTACCCGGCGCTCACGGCAACCATCGAATCGTCACCGGAGATTGTCGAGACAATCGCGGCGGAAGGGCACCGATTCACGCGCGATCACGCAGGTCTAGCTGCACGCCTTCGCGCAAGGATCGGCGACGACAAGGATCCCGATCGCGTCGTTCGCGAACTGCGTCGTTTTGCATCGGAAGAGCGGATTCGTGTCGCCTTACGCGAATTGCTGCCGTTGTCGCTTGGAGGCGCCGATGTCGACGTGACCTCGCAAGAGATCAGCGCGCTCGCCGAAGTCACCATCGATTGTGCATTTCAAGAAGCGAAGGCTCAGCTCGCCGCACGTTTTGGTTTGCCTCAAAAGGACAACGGTTCTCCAGCTAGGTTTGTCGTCATCGGCATGGGCAAACTAGGAGGTAACGAGCTCAACGTTGGCTCCGATGTCGATCTCATTTATTTTTACGACACCGACGACGGCGCGTGTTTGCAGGAAGGTACTGCGACCTTGTCGCTTCATGACTTCTGGTCCCGCGTTGCACGCCGAATGACCGCGATGATCGAAGACGTGACCGCAGACGGATGGGTTTGGCGCGTCGATCTGCGTCTGCGTCCTGAAGGTCGTAGTGGACCGCTCGTCAATTCTTTGGTTGCCGCCGAGCGGTATTACGAGTCTTTCGGTCGCACGTGGGAACGCGCGGCACTCGTACGCGCCAGGCCGATCGCGGGCGACATCGATCTTGGCGACGAAGTGCTCGCCGCCCTCGAACCGTTCGTGTGGCGACGACGCGTCGATCCATCGATCGCACTCGAAATGACCAAACTCGTGCAACGTTCGCGGTCGGAATTGTCGACTGCTTCTGGGCGAGACTTGAAGCTTGGTACCGGAGGCATTCGTGAAGCCGAGTTTTTCGTTCAAGCACTCGAACTAATTTGGGGCGGACGTGAAGCGCGTTTGCGCGCCCGTGGGACGCTCGATGGATTGCGGCGACTACGCACCGCAGGGCTCGTCACGGATCGAGAGGCACGCGAGATCGCGGAGGCTTACTTGACGTTTCGCCGCGCCGAACATGCGGTGCAGTTTGCCACGGGACAACAAACGCATTCTTGGCCCGTCGATGAAGAAGCTTCTGGAAGGCTCGCACGCGCCTTGGGTTTTTCCGGGACAGAAGCGTTCGAGGCGGATCTCGATCGCCACATCGATCGCGTCTCGGCGCGGTTTCGTTCACTCGTTCCCGATGGCGCTCCCGCTCCTTCGCGATGGACAGAAGCCATTGCAGCCCTCGATGATGGGAACGCCGCAGCTTTCGAAGCCGCATGGCGACGCGTGTCCGCGCAGGTCGACTACGCATTCGGTCTCGATGCATCCGAGCGATGGGGCGACGTTGCACGGGACCTGTTCGAAATGTCTCGCAGGCCCGATGCTGTGCTCGGTGCACGTAGTCGCGAAACGTATCCATTACTCGCCGACGCTTTGCTCGATGCTGTCGCCGATGCTGCCGATCCCGAATTGGCAGCGCGCACGTTACGCATGCTTTTTATGCGTTTGCGTCATCCTGGCGTGTATTTGCGGTTTGTCGGACATGAACCACGCGCTGTACGCCGTCTTCTCGAGGCCATCGGTGGCAGCGCGTTTGTCGGCGAAGCTCTCGTGCGTAACCCTGAACTCGGTGATCGCATCTGGTTTTCCCGCGGCGTACCCACGACACGTTCGGTTCATGTCGAATTGGCGGAGGCTGAGCGCGAACCATCGCCTGATGAAGATCCCGACGAGTTACTCGTGGGCGTTTTACGTCGAACAAAAGCTCGCGTTCTCGTCGACGTAGGACTGGCGGATCTTGCGAGCGAAATTGGTCCGCGCGAAGTGGGTCACGTGCTCTCCGAGTTGGCCGATGTTTCGCTCGAAGCAGCCACGCGTCACGCGCTCGGGACGCCGAAAGATCAACCTGTTCAAGGCTTGTGTGTTCTTGCAGTTGGAACGCTGGGAGGTCGTGAAATTGGTTATGGCTCCGACCTCGATGTGCTCTTTCTTTTCGATCCGGCGAAGGCTCCATCGGGCACCGATCCGCACACGTATTTCGCGCGATGTGCACGCCGCGTCATCAAGCTGATTTCCGTGCTGCATCCGGCAGGACCGGGCTACGAACTCGACACTCGTCTCCGTCCATCGGGCAACCAGGGCTTGCTCGTTACGTCGATCGATGCTTTTGCCCGTTACCACGGTCAGCCCCATCGCGCCGATGGTCGTACAGGAACAACCTCCGACACGGAGACGTTGCGAATCGAGGCGGCAGCGTGGGAACGCCTCGCGCTTCTGCGGGCTCGCGTGGCTGCGGGCGATGAGGATCTCGGTGCGCGTGCGATCGGGATAACGCACGCGGCAGCTTATGTAATGGTTGGAAGTCCAACGAATGTCGCGGATGAATTACGGCGTATTCGGCGTCGAATGGAAGTCGAGCTTTCGCAAGAACGTCGAGGTCGTTTTGATCTGAAGTTTGGCCATGGCGGCTTGTTCGAGATCGATCTCTGCGTGCAGTTTCTTCAAATGCTCCATGGATCGGATCCTTGCGTGCGGACGACCGAGACTGCGCAAGCGATCGAAGCGCTAGCGAGCGCGGGGTATCTGCCGCCCGAACAGGCCGACGCGTTGCGTGAGGGGCATGCATTCTTGCGCAAGCTCCAAGGGCGAATTCGCATCGTTCATGCGGATGCCTCGTCACTTGTCGAAGAGACGGCACCGGGGTTGTTGCCCTTGGCACGTCGGATGGGCATTCGCGATCGACCTGGGGCGGAGGCGGCGCATGAGTTGCTTGCTCGGTATCGCGAAGTGACGACGCGTGTGCGGCACGTGTACGAATCGACGCTGAAAGGATCGTGAACCTCTTTGGCGGGAGTATCCTTCGAGGCGATGGGCCTCGTGTACATGTTCGCGTTCGTTGTTGGTCTCGGCATTCTCGGCCTTCAAGCGGCCATGGGTGGCAAAGGCGGCGGAGATGATGTCGGGGATCATGGGGATGCGGGAGGCAAGCCTCACGCAATAAATGACGCTGCCGGCAAAACCGGCGGTGGATCGTTTGAGTTCATAGCTTTTTTTCTCTCGTTTCGCTTTTGGATCTTCACGTCGCTCGGATTCGGAATGGCCGGCTCGTTGCTGCACTACTTGAATCTCGCCACGCCCACGGTCGTGTTTGCACTCGCCGCCGCTTCGGGCTTTGCAGCCGGGCTGTTTGCGAATCTTGCGTTTCATCTCGTCATGCGTTCATCCGTCTCGTCGATGGCCGATGTAACGCAGGCGCGGGGCACGGTTGGTCGAGTTCTCGTACCGGTTGGCAAGCAAAAGACCGGTCAGATCCGAGTGGTCCTTCGCGGTCAAAGTGTCGACTTGGTTGCAAAGACGGACGGGGAGGACATTGCACGTGGCGAGGAGGTCATCGTGGAGGATATCGATGGCCACACAGCGCAAGTGTCGAAGTCTCCGCCTGAATTATCGTAAAACATGAGGACGTCCGTCTTTGGACGCGGCACGTAGATTTTCCACGGAGCGATCCTGATGTTGCCCCGTTGCCTGGTAGTCTGTGGCGCATGTCGTACACAGTTTTCGGCAACGTGCTCTTTGCGTCGCTAGACGCACAGCGGCGTCCGCGATCGGTTCAAGTGCCGATTGAAGGGGCGCCTGACATGGATCAGGCCATTTTCGTGCTGCTTGCTGCGGCGGGCGTCATCGTCGCTTTCGGCATCATCGTCCTGATCTTGCGGCAATTTTTGTTCATTTGCCGTCCCAACGAGATCCTCGTTTTCAGCGGTCGCCGGCATGTTTTACCGGATGGAACCGTCAGCGGATACAAGATCCTGCACGGTGGTCGAGGCGTGCGTTTGCCGTTTCTCGAAAGCGTCAGTCGCATGGACATGCGGTTGTTCCCGGTCGAGGTGCAGGTGCACAACGCGTATTCGAAGGGAGGAATCCCGCTCAGCGTCCATGCGATCGCCAACGTAAAGATTTCGAGCAGCGACACTGGCGTTCGGAATGCGGTTGAACGATTCCTTGGTACGTCTCCCGAGCAGCTGGCGATTGCGGCACAACAGACGCTCGAAGGCGTATTGCGCGAAGTCATTTCGCAACTCACTCCGGAAGAGGTCAACGAGGACCGGTTGAAGTTTGCCGATTCGCTTGTCGATAACGCGCGAGACGACTTCGACAAACTGGGTCTCGAACTCGATGTGCTCAAAGTGCAAAACGTGACGGATGATCAGCATTATCTCGCCAATCTCGGTCGTGGTCGGATTGCGACGATGTTGCGTGACGCCGCGAACGCCGAGAATGCGGCGAATCAAGCGGTGGCCGAAGCGCAAGCATCGGCGCGACAAACCGCTGAAACGGCGACCAAACAGGCGGAAACGATCGTCGCGCAAGTTCGGAACAACTACCGCGGTGAGAGTGCGAAGCTCGAATCCGAAGCGAAGCAGATTGAAAACGAAGCGGAAATCGCTGCGGAAACGGAACGCGCGATTGCCGAACAAGAGTTTCAATCATTACGTGGTGAGTTGGAGAAATTGCGTTTGCATTGCGACGTGATTCTTCCTGCCGAAGCGAATCGAAAGGCTCAAGAACTCAAGGCTCGCGGTGAAGCGGCACCGACGGTCGAAAACGGCAAAGCGACAGCGGAAGCGTTGCGTCTCGTGGCGCAGGAATGGGTCACTGCTGGTCCGTTGGCAAAAGATGCCTACGTCTTGCAGCAGCTCCGACAGCTCATCACTGCGGCAGCGACGCGCGTTGCGCAGACGCAGATTGGGCAGATCAACGTCGTGGCTGGTTCTGATGTCGAAGCGTACAGCGCGCTCTTGGCCAGTTATCCCGCCGCAGTTTCCCGCGTGCTCGAAGAAACTGGGCGCGCGATGGGTATCGACATTCACGGCATTCTAAACGGCGAAGGGAGGTCCTCATGATGGGCATCGTCATGGTTCTGGCGCTCACGGCGACCGTCGTGGTGGGGTTCGTCGTGTACACACTGAAGAACCTGCTTCTCGTGAGTTCACCGAACGAAGTGCTTATTCTTTCGGGTGGAACGCATCCAGGTACAAACCGTGAAGTAGGGTATCGGTCGGTGCGTGGTGGTCGAGCCGTGCGTATTCCGTTGCTCGAGCGGGTTGATCGCATGGATCTCAGCAACATTCCTGTCGAGATCGCGGTTCGAGGTGCGTACTCGAGGGGTGGTATTCCGCTAAACGTGCAGGGGGTTGCGCACGTAAAACTACCGGGTGAAGAGCCGCGTTTGTCGAATGCAGTGGAACGATTTCTCGGCAAATCGAGGAATGAGATCGTAGAAATTGCGCGCGAAACGCTCGAAGGAAATGTGCGCGGTGTTTTGGCTCAGCTCACGCCGGAACAAGTCAACCAGGACAAGACGGCGTTCGCCGACAAACTTCTGGAAGAAGCCGAACACGACATGCAGCGTATGGGTTTGGTGCTCGACACGCTGAAGATCCAGAACGTTACCGACGACGTTAACTACCTCAATTCGATTGGCCGTATTCGAGGTGCGAGCGTGCGGATGGAGGCCAGTGTGGTCGAGGCACGGACGCAAGCCGAAGCGGCTCAGCAGAAAGCCGAGAACTGGGCCAAAAGTGAAACGGCCAAGATCGATGCGGACTTGGCGATTGCTCGGCAGGAAACCGAGCGGCGCAAGAAGGATGGTTTGTCTCGGCGCGAAGCGATGATTCAGGAGTCGCGTGGCCAGGTGCTAGCGCAGATTGCGCAGGTCAAAGCAGAGATCAATCGTCAGAAAGCGCGTGCGTTGCAGGTTGAACGTCAGCTTCAGGCGGATGTGATTCAACCGCACGATGCCGAACGTCGGAACCTCGAGGAACAAGCTCGCGGCGATGCGTCGAAGATCATTGAGATGGGCAAGGCCGAAGCTGAGGCGTTGCATCGGATTGTCGAGGAGATTCGCAAGGCGGGGCCAGGCGCGCTGGACTTGCTTGCGTTGCAGCAGATGATGCCGCTGCTGCCGCATATTGCGGGAACGCGTGTACCCGTGAAGATCGGGACGCTTTCGATACTGCCGTCGGGAGAGGGATCGTTTGCGCAGAAAGCAATTTCGTTGAACGAACAGCTTCGAGCCACGACCGGCCTTGATTTGGGTGACGTTATCGCTCGTCTGGGCGGAGGACAAACCATAACGGCGATTCCTGTCGCTCTTGGTGCTCCGCCTCCTCCGCCAGCCGTTGGTGGTCCAACGAAATCCAAGACGGCTCCGCCGCGCCGCACTTCCTGAGCGCCCGTCCTTTCGGGCTGGGACGCCCGTCTTAGCCCGTTTTCCTGCACGCCCGTCATCGTTGTTAGCCCGGTCGAAGCCCGGTTTTCACGCCCGTCATCGTTGTTAGCCCGGTCGAAGCCCGGTTTTCACGCACACGCGGGACCCCGAACTCGCCCGCTTCGCGGGCTCAAACAGCGGGGTCCCCCCGCGTGCGCGTGAAAATTCGGGCTTCGCCCTTGGTCACAAACCCGGGCCTGGTAGCGGTTTGTCCCCCGTTCAAATCATGACTCGGCTGCGGTTTGTCTCTCTCGGGGGGTATGGGGGGCAGAGCAGTCGGCTCGTCTTTTGGGTCTTTGACCCAAAAGACTTAAAGAGCCGCCTGCGGAG
>JANORL010000576.1:0-10160 GCA_031415295.1 Polyangiaceae bacterium
CCCTGGGTTTTCATGACGTCGAGCCCTTGCGATATCTCGGCAGGCAAAGTCACCTTGATGTATTTCGTCGCGTCTTTGAATTTTGGACGCATCGAAACACACCCTGCTTCCCGCCAACTCGATGAAGTTGCATTACACAACGGCGCCATTTGCGAAAGCGCCGCGAAATCGTCATACCGTAACGCGAGGTAGGGCAAACCTAGTTTGTTGCTCATCGACGTCGTGGCCATCGCGTTGACACGTACGCGCGTGGCGTCATCGAATTTCGTCGACGCGTTGGCGAGCAACGTATTCGCAATCGTGGTACGCGCTGGAGACGGCGCATTCGCGAGCAGTTGCAACGCTTGCCGACGCATTCCCGTACCCAGCAAAAGCCCTTTGGCCGTTGCATCGCTGCGCACCACACGCTGCTGTGCATAACCGAGTATCGCGTGAATCGATCGCAATGCTCCAGAACTCAGGTCGGGCACGCGTGCCCCATGCGTGCTCATGAAGTCGGCATGCGGCGATATGGTTTCCCGCGAATTCGTCTCGAATTGCAGAATCTGCGCCGTTAGTTTCATCCCCGCGACGAGCAATTCATTCGGTTTGGCGCTTGCGACATGTGCGGCATCGAGTATCGACTTGTCAACACCATTCAATTCCCCGAGTACTGCATTCGATGCATCTTTCGCGAGCGTTGCATATACATTCGTTTCTTCGGCTTCCGTCGCTCGATACGCAGCGAATGCATCGACGAACGTTTTGTATAACGACGCAAACGGCGCCGCATCCACCTTCGCTTGTTCCACAATGATCAACACGTCACTGATGGATTGTTTGTCGGCAACAACCTCGGCCTTTAATGGGTCCGTTTCCTTTGCCGCTTTGTCCAGCAAAACCTTTTCAACGCGCCAGCTTGGATTCACTGTCTTGTCACCCAGGATCATTTCTTGTGTCAACAGAGCTTGACGTAAATCCTCGCCGAGTTTCCCTGACAAACTCGCGTAATACGATTCCGCGTTGCCTAGCGTGACGCTTTGATAATCCGTCACCTTTTGGACATTATCGAGCCACGGATTCATCAATTGTGGATTGACCACCAATTGCGTGACGCCGACATCTTCCGGCCACTCGACCCACATTTGAATCGGCTCGGTACCCGCGGCTTTGGCCTTTTCCCACGCTGCCGAAGGCCCGGAACTCGCCGATACGCAATGGTCGCCCCCTTCGACCGGCGACGCACAGAAACGCCCCTCATTTTCGTCATCATTGCCAAACCATAAACATCCCGGTACGCCGACCCCAAGCGCACCAACGAAGACCATTGAGCGCAATACCTGTCTGTATTTCATGAGCAACCGCCTCCCTGACGACACGAAGCGTCAACATGACAGCGGCTCGGTTGTCAGGGCAAGCGCGAATTCACCGTGCTAGGACATTGATTGGCCGACCCTGGATGAATGTTTCCCGTGGCGATGGAAGTGGTCGCCGTCACCGCGTGGATGATCCGCCCTCGTTTGGTGAAGCATCCACCAAATTCGGCCAATCATTCGTACCTGCGACCCGAATCATTCCTATCGACAGTGCCAATCATCCCTATCGGCGACCTAAATCATCCCTATCCGCCACTCGAATCATTCCTATCGACAGTGCCAACCATTCCTGTCGGCGACCCGAAGCATTCACCGAATTCGTTCAATGATCACGGACGTCGACAACAATGCTTGTCAATCTCGTCAGTCACCATTGACGACTTTACCCCGTTCCAATACCCACCGCGCCCCAGACCGTTCTCGAAATAACTCCGGCTCGTGCGACACCACCACCACCGCCGCGCCCCGCCCAATCTCGTCGTCCACCACCGTAAGCAATCTCTTGACGCCCGCTTTGTCCAAACCCGCCGTCGGCTCGTCCAAAAGCACCAACGACGGACCGTGCACCAACGCCCTCGCTAATGCCACCCGTTGCTTCTGCCCTCGCGAATACGTGCGCACAGGGCGCAATGCAAACGACCCCAACTCGAAACGCTCCGCTACCCCGTCCCACACGTCAGCAAGCGGCATCCCCACAAGCTTCGCCGCCAACTCGATGTTCGCACGACCCGTCAAGTCTGGATACGTCAGCGACTCGTGCGACAACCACCCAACCTCACGTCGCACATCGTCCAAGTCGTCACCGAGCGGCTCGTACGTGACCGTGCCCGATGTCGGACGAATGACCGTGCCCAAGATGCCCAGAAGCGTTGACTTTCCAGAACCGTTCGCGCCTTCGATGAGCGTGAGTTGCGCTTTGTCGATCGTTACGTCGACGCCACGTAACGCAACCGTAAACCCGTACGTCTTGACCAACCCTTTTGTGACGACACGTGTGATGCCCGGTCGCTCCAATCGACTCACCGACCCTTTCGCGGCGGCGGCGGAAACGGACGCACAAGCGTTGTGCGATCACCCGAAAACGAGGGCGGGTCGACGAGCGTGTGTGCGTCTTCCGTCTCGTCGTCGTCGAAGTTGAGTCGTTCGGGCAGACGCACCCCGGCTCGTTGCGTAATAGGTGATGGCTCGACGGGTAGTAGTAGTGGTTGCGCAGATTTGATCACCGCTGCTTCCGATGGCATGCGCGGCCTTGGAACTGTCGGCGCTGGAGGCAACCACGCGACTCGATCAGGTTCTGCACTCGTTGCGGGTGCAACGGGTTGACCAAACGGCATCGTCTTCGTACTCGGTGCACCCATCGATGAACCAGACGCACGTGGAATGACACCAGGCGCAGACGGTTTGTCGAAGTTAAACGATGCGGGAGGTTGACGCGACGACATCGGTGCCGAGTTGCGTGCTGCAGCAAGTGCTGCGACGTCCTTGTTCGTCAACGACAACACCACCGTTTCGTCTTCGTCCGGATCACTCGAAAACGACATGCGCATCGGCTGCGTCGGCGCAGGTTGAGGTGCGAAACGCATCGATTGCGGTGCGGGTTCGGGCTCGATAAAACGACGAAGCGTGTCGCAAAATTCAATCGCCGTTTGAAAACGATCTTCGCGCATCTTCGAGAGCGCTTTGTCGACGATACGTTCCACCGTTGCGTTGACGCCAGGACGGACTTCCGCAAGCGGTCTGTGTTTCGACGTCAGAATCTGAACGAGTAATGCGTTGTAGTTTCGCGCGACAAACGGCCGTCGACCCGAGAGCGCTTCGTAAAGGATTACCCCAGCGGCCCAGATGTCGACTCGATGATCGAGCCCGCGATCACCACGCGCTTGCTCAGGCGCCATGTAGTACGGCGTGCCCATGACGATGCCGGGCATCGTGAGGTCCGCGTCGCGCTCTTCATGAATCGCTTTCGAGATACCAAAGTCGAGCAATTTCGCGACCGCAGGCGAACCGGCACGACGCATGAGAAACACGTTTTCAGGCTTCAAATCTCGATGAATGATGCCCTTGTCGTGCGCTGCTCCAAGCGCAGACAAAACTTGCAACATCACGTCGATGATGTCGCGTTCGGGCAACGCCCCTTCACGCTTGATACGTTGGTCGAGCGTTTCGCCGATGAGTCGCTCCATCACCAAGTAGGGCGAACCATCGTCGAGTCTTCCGAGATCGTACGTTTCGCAAATATTTGGATGACCGATGCTCCCAGCAACGCGCGCTTCATGACGCAGACGAGCCACCGCATCGGCTTGTTGAGCATGTTTGGGATGAAGAACTTTCATCGCCACGATGCGCCCGATCGACAAGTGCTCGGCTTCGTACACCGCGCCCATGCCCCCTTGTCCAAGCAGCGCTTTGATGCGGTATTTGCCGCTTACTTCGACACCAACGAGGTCACGTCGTTGTTCAGGTTTACGAACACTCTGCGGTGGTGGGTCGACAGGTCTTGGTGCGGCAGGAATTGTACGTGGTGACGTTGCGGGTGGTACGACATGACGCACGCCCGCATTGGGCGCGATGGCCCGAGGAACATTGGGAGCAGCCGGTATGAACGGGCGCGGCGCGTTCGAGATTCCGCGCGGCGGCAAACTGGACACGGGCCCAAGGGGCAGTCCTGTCGCCGGGCAGATGACGAGCCGTTCGTCGTGCCGGATGCCGCAGTGGCGGCAACGGAGTTCGCTCATCGCGAGAACACTACGTTCGGCCATTCTGCCTCGCAGAGCCACTTCAAAATCGAAGATCTTGAACGTTACCCAAATTACTACCCAAAAACACCGCCCACGACGCTTAACCTGGGGAAAACCTCCGTGGATCTCCAGGATCCACCTGGGGACAAATTCAGGATCCACCTGATCCAGGTCCATCCATCCCCCATTCGTCCCGATCGAACCCGCCGGTTATCCACGATCGAGGGGCCAGTCAACCCATGGATCTTACTAGATTTTTTACAGTTATCCCCACTGCCCACAGGCTCTACGACGATCACCTATAAATAAATTTATAGATCAGATGATCATAGAGAAGCGCGTAGTTGAACTTACAAGCAACAGACTTCGCATCAGGTGGTGATTTGAACCTCCACCGGGGCTCAACCCTGCTAAGAGGGACCGGACCGTTGCCTTTTTGAGCGCGGCGAATAGGGCTATGGACCTCGTCATTGCCAAAAAAGATCTGCTCCGTCTGGTTGACCGCTGTCAGGGCGTCGCCGACAAAAAGAGTGCCATGCCGGTACTCGCAAACGTCTTGCTCGCGGCCGAAGGGAACGCGTTACGCGTTTCTGCCACGGACTTGTACCTCGCGGTCAGTGGTCAAACGGCTGCCGAGATTGTGAGTGCTGGTTCGGTTGCGGTGCCCGCAAAAGACTTGCTCGATCGCGTCAAAGCGATGCCTGACGGTCCGATTCAAGTCACGGCGCGCGAAGGTGCGCAAACGATCATCAAGGCGGTCGGTTCACCTCGTCGCTACACGTTGCACGGGATGCCTGGCAGCGAGTTCCCGCAGCTTCCGAAGCCTGCGGTGGATTCACCGTCGCTCGAGTTGCCTGTCGACTTGCTTTCGCAGCTCATTGCGCGGACGCATTTTTCCATCTCGACCGACGAGACGCGCGCGCATGTGAACAGCGCGTTGTTCGAGTGGGCGGGTGATCGAGTTCGCATGGTGACCACGGATGGTCATCGCTTGTCGAAGATGGAAATCACGCTCGAGGGCAAGAACGCGACGGCGACGATGTTGATTCCGCTCAAGGCCATTCACGAGTTGCGAAGGCTTGCAGATGGTTCGAGGACGGAGAAAGACACGCCGCGTGTGACGATCACACAGAGTGGTCCGAACGCGTTCTTCAGTGTCGGGGGCATGGTGTTTTCGGTGAAGCTCGTCGACGCGCAATTTCCGCCGTATCACCAGGTCATTCCGCAATACACGCAGAGCAGCATTCGTGCTCCGCGTGCGCCGTTTGCCGATGCGCTACGTGCCGTTTCGCTTGCGGCGAGTGATCGTACGGGCGGCGTGAAGCTCACCGTGACACCTCGCGCGTTGCGCATCACGAGTGAGAGTCCTGAAAGTGGCAACGGTTTCGACGAAGTGCCGATCGACTACGAAGGACCCGAAGTGACAGTTGGTTTCAACGCCAAGTATTTCCTCGATGTGCTTGGTGCGATCGACAGTGACGAAATCATTTTGGGCGTGTCCGGTGAACTTGATCCGGCTGTGCTTCGTCCTGCGGGTGAAACGGCGCAAGAGAGCTACTTGGCCGTGATCATGCCCATGCGTATTTGATCGCGACGAACCCGCCAGTTTTCTTCTGGCGTTCGTTTCGCGTTCTTTCGCCGGTATTCCAATGAATCGTCTCGAGCTCGAGCAGCTCAACGTACGCGGATTACGCGTTCTTTCGCGGGTGGACTTAACACCTGCGACCCGACTCAACATTATTTGGGGCAACAACGGTCACGGCAAGACGAGCTTGCTCGAGGCCATTTATTTTGTGGCGACGTCGCGGAGTTTTCGTACGCCACGTTTAGGTGAACTCGTGCGGCACGGCGAGAGTGCGGTGAGTGTTCGTGCGCGGTTCATCGAGCGTTCAACGACGGCTGGTGAAACGTTTGCGCCGCTTGCGCGTGAGCAGAGTGCGGGGACGTCGGGACGAGGTGCGGGTGTTGTGGTGCGCATTGACGGCGACAAACCCAAAGCGTTGCTCGAGTATGCGACGCGTTCACCGGTGGTGGTGTTTCACCCGGACGAACTTGGTTTGTCGTCGGGGCCTGCGCTTGGCAGGCGCACGTTGCTTGATCGGCTTGCGCTTTTCGTGGATGCGCGTAGTGCGGAAACGCGAGGTCGTTATACGCATGCGTTGAAGGCGCGGCAGGAGTTGTTGAAGCGTGGCGCAACGGATGGTGGCGAGCTTTTGGCTTTCGAGACGCTTTGTGCGGAGCATGGAGCGGCGCTCACGCGGATGCGTGGTCGAGCGGCGGAGTTGTTCGTCGACGAGTTGCGCGTTGCATTTGCGCAGATAGCGGCGCCCGATTTGCAGCTCGAGGCGCGGTATGTGGCGGGTGGTTCTGCGGATGTGACGAAAGCGAGTGAAGAACTCCAGCGGCGCAGGCGACAGGACACGATGCGACCGAGTGCGGGGTTTGGCCCGCATAGAGACGATCTCGAGTTACGATTTGGTGATCATCTCGTGCGGATTGTTGCCTCGCAGGGTCAGCATCGAGCGCTCACGTTGGCGATGAAAGCAGCGGAGACGGCGACGATCGCGAAGGAGCGCGGGGTGGAACCGCTTTTGTTGCTCGATGATGTATCGAGTGAACTCGATCCTGAGCGGACGGGGGCGTTGTTTTCTTTTTTGAGTCTCCATCGTGGCCAGATTTTCCTGACGACGACGCGTCCGGAGCTCATCCAGACGCCTGTTGGTTGGGCGGGTGATCGTGCTGATTTTCACGTACGGGGAGGCGAGTTGGTGGGTGTGGGTCGAGGGTGAGGAGGGTGGAGCATTTTCTATGTAAAAAACCCTGCCCAGCGCTTGCTCGATCCGGGGAAAAAAGCTAGATTTCGGCCACTCGAAACGGCCCCTGGAGAGTGAATCGAAAGCACTCACGGTGGGCTGTCCCGTACGGATTCGACGTATTGGCTTCGGGGACCAAAAAACGCCTCGATCGGCTCAAAAAGCCATAGCCACGTTGACCGCACATTTTGCGGGAAAGCCAAAGCACGATGACGATGACGACCGAAGCGACGATTATTCAGCAAGCAGAATCGAAACCGCAATCATACGATGAGCACAGCATCACGGCGCTCGAAGGCCTCGAGGCGGTGCGCAAGCGTCCGGGCATGTACATCGGCGACGTGCACGACGGCTCGGGCTTGCACCATTTGGTGTGGGAAGCTGTCGATAATGCGGTAGACGAGCATTTGGCTGGGCAGTGCACGGAGATTTTCGTGACTGTGCATTTCGACGGTTCGGTGACTGTCGAGGACAACGGGCGTGGAATTCCGGTGGGGATGCACGCAAAAGGTGTGAGTGCCGCGGAAGTCGTGATGACGGTGCTGCATGCTGGCGGCAAGTTCGACAACGCGAGTTACAAGGTTAGCGCTGGGCTTCACGGAGTCGGGGTATCGGCGGTCAATGCGGTATCCGAATGGTTGAAGCTCGACATCAAGCGTGAGGGCAAACTTTGGCACCAGGACTATGCGCGAGGTTTTCCGCAAGGACCGCTCGAACCTGTGGGTGCGACGGACAAGACGGGAACGAAGGTGACGTTCAAGCCCGACCCGCAGATTTTTTCGGTAACTGAATTCAACTACAACATTTTGGCCAATCGCATCCGCGAGCTTGCGTACTTGAATGCGGGTTTGGTCATCCATCTCGAGGATCAGCGGCCTTCGGGACGTAATGAGACGTTCGTTTACAAAGGTGGCATTGCTGAATTCGTGGCGCTGCTCAACCAAGTGCAGGAGCCGATCCATGCCGAGGTGATTTCGTTCGTCGTCGAGGGAGCAGTCGAAGCGCCATCGACGGGCGACAAGTCGGAAAAACGTACCGGTCCTCCGGCGGGTCCACCCATTGCGGTCGAAGTAGCGATGCAATGGAGCGGTTCGTATACCGAGCAAATTTATTGCTACACGAACAACGTTCACAACAAAGACGGTGGAACCCACTTGGCTGGTTTGCGATCGGCATTGACCAAAACGGTCAATGCTTATGGCAAAGCGCACAATCTGTTCAAAGAGCTGAAGCAGGAGCTCACGGGCGAAGACATTCGCGAGGGTTTGACGTGCGTGCTCAGCGTGAAGCACCCGGATCCGTCGTTCGATTCGCAAACGAAATCGAAACTCGTATCGAGCGAAGTGAAGGGCATCGTCGAACGCGCGGTGTCGGACAAACTTGGGCAGGTATTCGAGGAAAACCCGCCTTTGGCGAAGAAGATCCTCGAAAAGGCGATTTTAGCGGCCAGAGCGCGCGAAGCGGCGCGAAAAGCGCGGGAAGTAATTCGTAAAGGGTCGCTCGATATTACTTCGCTATCGGGAAAATTGTCGGATTGCCAATCGAAGGATCCGACGGTTAGCGAGATATACATCGTCGAAGGAGATAGCGCCGGCGGTAGTGCGAAGCAGGGTCGCGACCGTCATTTTCAAGCGATTTTGCCGCTCAAGGGGAAAATCCTGAACGTCGAACGAGCGCGTCTCGATCGTATGTTGAGTTCGGCTGAAGTCGGGACGTTGATTACGGCGCTTGGATGCGGAATCAGTGGCCTTCGGATGGCGCAGGAAGACCGCGAAGAAAAAGACAAAGACGACGGAATCGATCTTACGAAGCTCAAGTATCATAAGGTCATTCTGATGACCGACGCCGACGTTGACGGGTCGCACATTCGTACATTGCTTTTGACCTTTTTCTTCCGGCAGATGCGGGAAGTGATCGAGCAGGGGTATTTGTACATTGCGCAGCCGCCGCTGTATCGCGTGCGTAAAGGCAAGAAAGACCTGTATTTGAAGGACCAACACGCACTCGACGAATACCTCGTGGGTAATGCGGTGGAAGAATTGGTCTTGGCGTCGGAAAAACGCGATCGCGAAGTCAAGGGCGAACCATTACGATTATTGGCGCAACGACTGCGTCGGTTCCGGGTGGTCTTGGGTAACCTAAACAAGCGTTGTGATGCGCGTGTCGTTGCGTCGGTAATTCGTGGAACGTCGCTGTCGCAAGCTGATTTGCGGGATGTAGCGACAGTGGAAGCGGCGAGCGTGAAGTTACGCGCGTACCTGGAAAAACGTTATCCTGACATGATGCCGTTCAAGGTCGACGTGCGTGAGGATTCGGAACACGGGGCATATCGTATCGAGATTGCTCCGCGTCCGGGAGCGGGCAGTCGAATCAGCATTCTTGACTGGAAACTGCTGGGGCTGCCCGAATATGAAGAGGCGCTGTCGATTGAAACGACGCTCGTGGACATGGCCGGACCGGGGCCATGGATCACGGTGAGTAAGGGTCATGACGACCGAACGATCGAAACGAGCGAAGCGCTCATCGAATACATCGAAGAGCGAGGCAAAAAAGGGATTACGACCAATCGATACAAAGGTCTCGGCGAAATGAATGCCGAGGAGCTTTGGGAAACGACGATGAATCCGGACGCGCGGACACTGCTTCACGTGAAAATTGATGACGAGACCGAGGCCAGCCGGCTCTTTGCGATTTTGATGGGCGAACACGTGGAAGAACGGCGCCGTTTCATTGAAACAAACGCGCTGCAAGTCAAAAACCTGGATATCTAGCAGCCAGACGAGGGCTCCGCGCCCTCAATTCTCTCATCTGGCGGGGTTTGGGGCGGCAGCCCCATCGTCAACTGGGTAGAGGGAAAATGTCGAAAGCGCGCAGCGCTTGTCGACATTTTTCCTGACTAGGGTTGAGTGCGAAGCGCTCAACCGGTCGGCAAACCAGACGTTTGATCAACCGCGATGCGCTTGATCCAAGCAGGGATCAATAACCGAAATCGCGTTTTTTCTTGGAAGTCGAGTCGACCGGCTTTTTGACGTTCGATTTTGGCGATGCGACGGTTTTTGTCGTGGACGATGACGACGTTGATGCCGAAGGAAGAGCAGCAGCGTTCGTGAATGCCGGAAGGGCCGTCGAAGGCGATGTTATGGCCGGGCTGTTCGATGCGGTGAGCGTTGCGTCGTCTTGGGGCGTTGATGACGTCATCCAAAGAACGACGACGAGGCCTACGATGAGAACGACGACGCAGCTCAAGATCACGC
>JANORL010000577.1:0-3267 GCA_031415295.1 Polyangiaceae bacterium
AGCTGCAGAATGGTGCAAAGCTCGGGCATGGAAGGGTTTGGCGCGCTCGCAGCAATGAGTTTCCTTGCTGGATGGCGTCGACGCAAGCGTACCGGTACACGCTGAATCTCGTCACCTGATGACGATCGTTCTTTTTCAAAAGTTTCCCACACAATCGCCGTCGACTAGAATAAGATGCCGACCGTGCGTCTAGCCAAGGTCTCCTCATTCGCCCTGTTTACCCTCGTCAGCGCTTGCAACAAAAGCACTCCGGACACAAGCGGAAGCAGTTCGTCCGCGGCGTCCAGCGTAGCGCCTGCACCATCGGCTTCCGCTGCCGAAAAAGCCGGCCCCAATCCGCTCATCGAGCACGACGCGGATCACGTCGGCGGAGTCATCGCGCGAGCGCCCAACAGCGATAGCGTATTCATGGCCGATGAGGATCACGGCCTCGTCCGCTATATCGCGGACACGTCGCCGCTGCTTCAGCCAAAGGCTCCGCCAAAACCCGAAGCAATCGCTGTCGCAAAACCACCGCCAGTCGTCATTGTTTCATCCGCTCGAGCAAAACCAGTTGGTTCAGCCAAATCGTACGCCGAAACAAAACCGTCCGCTGCGCCTTCTGCAACGAACGCCCCCGTGAAACTCGCGCAAGGCGAAACAACAGTTGTCCAAGAAACATTATCAATGGGCGGCGCCCCAGCAAACCTCGTGACCCTGCGTGATGGCGCGCTCGTGACCGTGCGTAATCCCGGAAAACTCGTACGCGTGCAAAAGAGCAACGACGGCAAGCTTTCCGTCAAACACGAGGTCGCCGTAGCTGCCGATGCGTGGGGCCTCGCCGTGAATGAAATGGGCACCCGCGCATTGGTCACGAGTGCCTGGACAAACACGGTGACACTCATCGAAATCAGCGATACGGGACTGAAGAAATGCGCCGAAGTTTCCGTAGGAAGAGAACCGCGCGGGGTGATTTTCGCATCGGATTCCGTCGCGTATGTCAATCACCTCGTTGGCAACCAGATTACGCGCCTGTCGATTCGTAACGATTGCGATTCCAATGGTCTCGGCGAGATCAAATCCATCGTCGTTCCTCCGTCACCCGTGCGATCGCCTGTGGGGAAGGTCCTGCCCGCATCCTTGGGGTATTCGCTCGCGCTCGCGCCCGACAAGAAACGTCTTTTCGTCCCACGCCACGCGCTGGGCGCTCGATCGCATTCATCGTGGTTCGGCGCTGCGACGGTCGACGTTTTACTCTTGCCCACCGAAACACCTGCCGCGCCAAAACACGACGCGAACTTGCCGGGACAATCAACGACGTACCACGCGTCATTGGATCAAGAATACCAATTCGACAATCAGCCCGTGGAAGCATGGTCAGCGTTCGTCCAGCCGCGGGATATTCGTTATCGTCGCTCGATGAATTCCGTGGTCGTCGTGAGCGAAGGAGCCGATCGCCTGGTGGAACTCGATGCATTGGCCATGGATCCCGCATATGCCATTGCCGCCTTATACGAACTGAATGACAGTGTTCGCCGCTCGAAACAGCCCAAAGAGCCAACATCTGGGTCGTGGGAAGATACCTGGCATCGCGAGTCGTACGTGAATCCTTCAAACGCGAACGCAAGCGACAACCATTCGTGTGCCGCACCTCAAGGTGTGGTCCTGGATTCTCGAGAATCGTCTGCCCTCGTGTATTGCCGAGCTTCAACGACGGTCGTCGCTGTTCCGTTGCAGAAACACATCAATGGTGGCGAGAACAACCTCAATGTCTTGACGTTTGCGAAACTCGACGCGGATGCTTCGGGCCTCAATTTGGGTCGGCGGCTTTTTTATAGCAGCGTCATGGCCGAAGGAATGGGCTGCGCAGGTTGCCATCCGGACGGGCGAGACGACGGGCATGTTTGGCGCGAGATTACCCTTGAAGAGGGCGCCAAACGATTCCTTGGCGGCGACGAGATTTTGGGTGCACCCAAAGAAGTGCGAGGCGTACCGAGACGAACACCGATGCTCGTCGGTCGCGTGTTCCCGGTGGGTCCTTATGGCTGGCGTGGCGAAAGCGAGACGCTCGAAAAGCGTATTCAATCAGGCACGCAGCTCCACGCTGGAGCAAATCCACCGACGGTACCGGATTATTACGTCAATGCCCTCGGCGTGTTTTTGCGCAAAGGTTTGGCGAAGCCTCCAGCGCGCACCGCGAGCTTGACGCCCGAGGAGCAAAAAGGAAAAACCGTTTTCGAGGATCAGAAGACGCAGTGTACTGTGTGTCACGAACCGACGCGGTATTTCTCGAATTACCTGCCGATGAAAATCGGTCCGTTGGCGACAGTGGCGGGTTTCGCCGAGGAGCCCGACGCTCTTTTCAAGACACCGTCGCTGCTTTACGTGGGTCAACATGGGTCGCTCTTACACGACGGTAGTGCCAAGACGCTCGACGATCTCATCGCGCAAAACGGGACCAGAATGGGCTCGACCGCGCACCTTACGGCCGACGACCGCAAAGCGCTCGTTGCTTACTTGAAAACGCTTTGAAAGGTTTCCCATGAAATCACAACGAGTACCCGCCTTGTTCGTTTTCGTTTTGCTTTCGATACCATTCTTGGTGGCATCGGCAGAATCCACGCCATCAGAATCGTCATCCCCGGCGCTTTCTGCGAGTGCGAGCGCCGAGCCGCGAAAAGATCCGCTTTCCGCGCTGTTATTTGCGAGCACGTCCAAAGCGCCACCCGATACCGCTTGGAAGGACGCTGTCACGGTCACGGGAATACGAATGGGTGCCGATGCTGAGCGACATCACTGTTTGGTCAAGCATATCGGCGAATGGGTGCGCATCGACTGCACAGAAATGAATACATCCCGCGTCGATATCCTGGCGGGAGAAAAGAGGGATTTCTCGGTCATCGTTGGATCGAGTGGGCTCCATGGGGACAACATGCAAGCGCAGTTTTCGATGCACGTTGGGGATCGTCGGATCATTCAATGGATGATGGACGATACGTGGAGCCAGGTGTGGCCGGGAGACAATGGGGAATGGATGTCGGGCGGTTCGAACAGCAGGGGACCCATGCTGGGCGTTTCGGTTCAAGTGGATTGGGCGTCTGGGGCCGAACCAATGATTTCGATTTTTTGATCGGTGCTGAGAAAACAATGGACTGTTTGCTTTTTTGGGTCAAGAAGCAAACGAGACCGCATCATGGTTGCTCGAAAAACGATACCCATTCTTGCCGCGCTGGCCCTTACCGGTTGTGTCGCATCCGTAACAGCCCCCGCAACAACTCCTGCGATGGC
>JANORL010000578.1:0-5976 GCA_031415295.1 Polyangiaceae bacterium
CCGGAAGCATGGGTTTTTCTGGTTTTTCGGCAGTAATCACTGCACGATCGTTCGACCCCGGTGCTCGAACATCAGTTTCGACGCGTTTCATTACGAACACAACGATCGCGGCAATCGCCGTGGCCAGCAGAGCAAGAGCAATCAATTGCCACGAAGAGCGCGCGGGTTCCGGTCGTAGATCGCTCGAATTTGCGGAAACCTGCGTGCCCTTTGAAGAAATATTCTCCGCCACTGCCAGCGTTTCCGCGGCGACGTTGACCCGTATGTTCGGATCCGACGGCACAATGGCCCGCGGCGGAGGCAACACTGCTTTGGCACTGAGCACGCGAGAAATGCGTTGGGGCAATTCTTTGGATAGTGGAGACCCCAAAGGCGCAAGGGCATTGGCAAGTTCTGAAACCGTTTGATATCGCTTTTTTTCGTCGCTTTCGAGGCACCGCGATAAGATGTCAGCGAGTTCCTGAGGTGCGTCGGGACGAACGACGGTCAATGGTTCGGCTTGACCAACGAGCACTCGGGAAAGCGTATCGCCAATGGTTTCTCCAAGAAATGGCGACTTGCCCGTGACGAGTTCGTAAAGCATGACGCCAACGGACCAAATATCGGCCCTTTGATCGACGTGTTTCGAGCTGCGAATTTGTTCCGGAGCCATGTATGCAGGTGACCCAAGAACCGCGTGTGGCGAAGTCAACGTCGAGCTACCGGGAGACGAAACACCAAGACCAGACTCGGTTTTTGAAATGCCAAAATCGAGAATCTTCACGCGACGAGTGCCATCAACTCGTTGGACCAAAAAAAGATTCGACGGTTTGATATCGCGATGCACCATGCCATGCGCGTGGGCGTGGGCAAGCGCTTCGAGTGCTTGGAGAACGTAGTCGACAGCTTCGTCGATCGGGAACGGGCCATGGGCATCGAGGTATTTCTCGAGGTCGGTTCCCTCGAGATGTTCCATGACCATGTACGCATTTTGCTCTCCAAACGTGCCCACGTCGAACACACGCGCGACGTGATCGCTCTCGAGTTTCGCGGCGGCGCGGGCTTCACGTAAAAATCGTTCACGTCCATCGTCGGAAACGCTGACGTCGGGGTGCAACAACTTGATCGCTACTTTTTGACCGAGTTCTTCGTGGCGCGCCGCGACGACAATCCCCATCGCGCCTTGACCCAGCACTCGTTCGACACGGTATTTGCCGGCAACGACGTCACCTGGCGCAATTTGGAGCACGTCCTCTGCCTTGGCGATGTTGGTCATGGATTGGAGACTCTCCAACGTGGCGGCGAAAGAATAACCCATGTTGCTCGTGTTTGGAAATGTTCTCTATACCCACCGCGTTTTTCTCATGTTCTTACTTGACATTCCATCGTGAAGTCTGCGTAGTTCGACGTCATGTTCTCGCACCAGACCATGCACACTCGATTCCACTATCCATGTTCATCGCGGTCTCCACTCACCGCGTTGATCGCGGCCGCGCTAGCCAGTACTCTCGGCGGATGCTCAGAAGTGGCAGACCTCCAAGAACACAAGCCCTACCCTGGTTTTCCCGATTCACTATCGGTCCCCTGCTCGAATGGGACCTCGAACGTGAATTGTGATGAAGTCCAAAACAAACCCCAGGATGGGCATTTCTTGATCGGTCGTCCGGCGTATGAAGTTTCCGGCATGGAAGTGCACGATACTATTACGAACCTCACTTGGTTCCGCAAGCCTGGAAGTCCAGACAGTCACGAAACTGCCGTCGATCATTGCGACGTTTTGCCTGGTGACTACCGCTTACCAACACGCATCGAACTCATTTCGCTGCTTGATTTTCGCGCCAACTCGTCCGTGCATATCGATCGAACGGCGTTCCCTGATGTGGAAGCGACCCCGTATTGGACGTCGTCACAATATCAACCGAACGGCCAGAACTACTGGACAGTGAGCTTTTGTCCCATGTGCATGTCCGAGTACTCAGTCATCTCGGAGTACCTTGGAAACCCGGCAGGGATCCTTTGTGTAAAAAGTGCCTCGGAACCGTACCATTCTGGACCTTTCATGATGGGCGGCAAAGAAAAAGCGTTTTTGGTCGATATCCGTACGGGGCTCATGTGGATAACCAAACCGATTCGGAAGCAGATGGATTGGATTGGCGCACTCGAAGCATGCAAAGAAGCTCCCGATGGAGCTTATGGCGACTTTCGCATGCCTAATGCAAAAGAACTCGCAACCATCGTCATCGACGCGAATGCAGAGAACCCTGCCCCATCGATCCAATCCGATTTCGATATCATGAACAATGAAACCCTGTGGTCTTCGACTCCCACGAGTACACCTGGAAATTTTTTGACGCTCAACTCGATGGGCACCTCCATGAGGCGCCAACCTGGTTCATTGACCTACTTGTCGGCGCTTTGCGTACGCGGTCCTGACTGATATTCGTGCGCGCACGCTTTTTTCCACATCTGCGACGTTTTTTCGGGCATCATCGGCAGTTCACCGGGAGGTAAAAAATGCCCGAAAGAATCTTAAAATCGAGACAAACTGGTCTACGGCGCAATTTTGCGCTGTTACCGTTCGTGGGGCTCACTGCCCTATTTTCACAAAGCGTAATCGGATGCTCGAGCGACGCTGCCGCTCCGGCAACGGATTCGGGACGTGTGACCATTCACCGACTCAATCGCGTCGAATACGACAACACCGTTCGTGATTTGCTGGGAACGGCTTTACAACCAGCAAAAGATTTTCCGGCGGACGACCGAGGTTACGGATTCGACAACATTTCGGACGTGTTGTCCTTGTCTCCATTGCAGGTCGAATTGTATTCGCGTGCAGCGGAAGATTTGGCCCGTGAAGCGATGCTTCTGCCATCGCAATCGAAAACGAATCGAGTGGAAGCGGAAACGCTGACGGGTCAGGTAGGCGGCGCCGGTGGCGACAATTGGAATTTGTGGAGCAACGGCGAATTGCCAACGACCCAGGAATTCCCATCGACGGGCGAATACAAGATTTCCGCGCGCGTCTGGGGTCAACAAGCGGGTCCCGATTTGGTGCAAATGAACCTGGTGGCAGGCGGCGCCATTGCAGGCACGTTTTCGATTGCCTCGACGTCGGCCAATCCGGAGGTCGTTTCGGCCGTCGCCAAAGTCAATGCGGGAACGCAAGTCGTTTCCGTGGAGTTCTTGAACGACTTTTATGATCCGGTTGCCGCTGCCGATCGTAATCTCCTCATCGACTGGATCGAAGTCGAAGGGCCGATCGGTGCCGTGGGGAAAAATCCCATTCGCGAAAAGATCGTCATCTGTGACCTGAACTCCGGAACCGACTGTGTGCGGCAAGTGCTGGAAAAGTTTGCCGAACGCGCCTTCCGCCGATCGGTGATGCCTGCGGAAATCGACCGCATCTTGCCCTTGGTCGAACTGGCCAAAACACAAGGTCAATCGGTCGACATGGGCGTCGAAATCGCTTTGCGAGCGATCCTCATTTCACCGCATTTCTTGTTCCGCCCGGAACTCGATGCCAAGCCCAACTCGGCGACTCCAACGCATCCGCTCACGGACTTCGAATTGGCTTCGCGGCTTTCGTATTTTATCTGGAGCAGCATGCCCGACGACGCATTGTTTGCCGCGGCGCGCGAAGGAAAACTCCAGGATCCTGTTGAAATCGAAGCCCAAGTCGCGCGAATGTTACTAGATCCCAGGGCCGATGCGTTGATCGACAACTTCGCCGGCCAATGGCTCTTCACCCGAGCGCTCGACGACCACCAGCCCGATTATTACGCATTCCCAACGTGGGACGAAGACTTGCGCGCAGCGATGCGACAAGAAACGAAGCTGTTCTTCCGCGAGTTCTTGCGTAACGATCAACCGATTCCGGAAATGCTCACGGCCGACTTCACATTCATCAATGATCGGCTCGCAACGCATTACGGTTTGCCTTCGCCGGGACCTGATTTCACCAAAATCAGCATCAGCGATCCGCAACGCAAAGGATTACTCGGACAAGGAAGCATCTTGACGGTCACGTCATTCCCGACGCGTACGTCCCCGGTCAAACGCGGCAAATGGGTGATGACACAGCTTTTGTGCACCGAGCCGCCGGCGCCTCCTCCGGGTGTCGAAGGGCTCGTGATGGAAACGGTCCCGACAGGGTCGATTCGTCAACGACTGGAAAAACACCGTGAAAACCCGATTTGCGCAACATGTCACGTCGAAATGGATAACCTCGGGTTTGGCCTGGAACAATACAACGGGATTGGACTCTTCCGCACGGAAGACAATGGGTTCCCCGTCGATTCATCGGGCATCCTTCCCGGTGGAAAAACGTTCAATGGTATGCCCGAACTCAGCGGCATTTTGGTCGACGACCCTCGTTTCACGCATTGCGTCTCGGAAAAAATGATGACGTATGCGCTGGGACGCGGCATGTATCCCGTCGACAAGGTACACATTGAGCACGTCGTCGAATCGCTCGACAAAAAAGGACAATCGTTTGCCAGCTTGATCAAGCTCGTGGCTACGAGTGAGCCGTTCCGGATGCGTCGTGGCGAAGCGATTGGAGGTGGAAAATGAAGCGTCATAAACTTTCTCGCCGCTTGTTCTTGGGTGGTGCGGGCGCGGTCTTGACCTTGCCGCTGTTCGAGTCGATGCTCGCGAAAAACGTCAACGCCGCGCCAAACGACATTCGGCGGATTTTGGCGTTTTACGTGCCCGACGGCATGCACATGCAAAACTTCACGCCGGCAGAACAGGGCAATCAATATACGTTGACGCCTATTCTTGATCCGCTTGCAGCCATTCGTCAAAAAGTTCTGGTCCTCACGGGGCTGGCGAATACACCGGGACGTCCCGACGGTCCGGGCGACCATGCCGGAGGGACTTCGGCATTTCTCACGTGTCGCCACGTGGTCAAAACCGAAGGGTCCAACATCAAAAATGGCATTTCGATGGATCAAGTCGCGGCGGCACAACTGGGACAAGCTACGCGCATTCCTTCGATGCAAATCGGTATCGATGGTGGATCGGGTGCCGGCGATTGCGATTCCGGGTATAGCTGCGCATACGCACGAAACATTTCGTGGGCGTCAGAAACGCAACCTCTTCCCAAAACCGTCAATCCCCAAGTGGTTTGGGACATTCTTTTCGGTGGATTCGACCCGAAAGCAACGGCCGAAGAACAAGCACGTCAAAAGAGCTATCGCACGAGCGTACTCGATTATGTGCTCGGTGAAGCCAATTCGCTCTCGGGAAAACTCGGAACGACCGACAAGCGCAAGCTCGACGAATACATGACGGGCGTCAGCGAACTGGAGAAGAAAATCCAAAAGACGGGATCCGGGCCGCTCTGTACCGCGATCGACAGACCGCCTGCGGATTTGCCTTATCCGGAACACGTGAAAATGATGCTGGATCTCATAACACTCGCCGTACAATGCGATTCGACGCGTGTCGTGACGTTCATGCTCGGCAATGCCGGCAGCAATCGGAGTTATCCGTTCCTGAATACGAATGGGCAACCGATCAGCCAAGGGCACCACGAGATTTCCCATCACCAGGATTTCCAGGAGAATTTCGACAAACTCACGGAAATCGGGCGCTGGGAAGTGGAACAATTCGCGTATTTGCTCGGCAAACTCGATGCCATCGACGAAGGCAATGGAATTACGGCCCTGGATACGTCAGCGGTGTTTTTCTCGAGCGAAATCGAAGATGGCAATGCCCACCGGCATACGAATTTGCCGGTGCTCGTCGGTGGAGGCCTCGGAGGAACGTTCAAGACGGGGCAACATATCGTTTTACCGGACGAAACACCGATGGCCAACCTGTTTACTTCGATGCTGAAAGGCATCGGCGCGCCGGTGGACACGTTCGGTGACAATGGCACCGGACCACTCGTCGGGGTGTAGGAAGCATCCAATTGACCGGAGGGGGGGGGGGGGGGGGGGGGGGCCGGGCCCGCCCCCCGCCGGGGGCGGGGAGGGTAGAGAGAGCGGGGGG
>JANORL010000579.1:0-14003 GCA_031415295.1 Polyangiaceae bacterium
ATTCGTCGGGCTCGCTTCGCGACCCGACTCTTGCACTCTAGCCAGTTTACGATGGGGGGCTACGCCCCCCATACCCCCGAGATCGTTGTGATCCGCTTTCATCTCTGGTGGGTGAGGCGCACCCTCGTCAATCCATCTTCACAATGGAATCCGCCGGCAAACTCGACGCAAACGCATCACGAGCCACGGCCACGCGTTCGGCATCGGTCCCATCGAACGTGAGTTTTGTTCGGTAGTCGTTGCCACCCCAACGCGGATACGATCCGATTTCCACATCGGAATGGTCACGGACCACTTGGTCGAGCATCGGTTTGATCGTGCCTTCGTCCAGCGTCGTGTACACCGCGAATGAAACGAAGGGTTTGTCTGAGCCAATCATCTCGCGAACGAGCGGCATTTTGGCCTGAAAGATTTCCGGTACGCCTGGCAAAACCCAAACGTTTTGCATGATGATCGCTGGCCACGGCATGTGCGTGCTCGCCGCCAAACGCGCCCCATCTGGGATACGAGCCATGCGCATGTGGCCTTCCAAAAGGCGATCTCCGTAGTAGTCGTGGAGCATCTGTACCATCGGCGCCGACGTGACGGCTTCAACGCCAAACGCACGAGCTACCGCGTCGATCGTTACGTCATCGTGCGTCGGACCAACGCCTCCACTCGTGAATAAAAAATCATGTGTCGAAGACAAAGTTCTGACTTCGTTCGCGATGACGTCGATCTCGTCGAGCACCATCACGACCCGTCGAAACACGACGCCGAGTGAACGGAGCGCGCGGGCCAGCACGAAGATGTTCGCGTCCGCGATCTTGCCGCTGAGAAGCTCGTTGCCAATGACTAGCGCCGCAGCTGTTCGCACGTTTTGTCTCCCCGTGTCAGCCCTCGAAGTTACGCACGACGGGTTTGCCGTCCGGATCGACCCGCAATAATTCTTCGACACGTTGCTCGGCGCGATCAAGCCGGGCTTTGGACGCGCGTGCCAAACGTACGCCTTCCTCGAAGAGCTCGAGCGAACGTTCCAAGGGCAGTTCGCCACCTTCGAGTTGCTCGACGATTGCCGTCAACCTTCTTGTCGATTCCTCGAACGAAAGCGCTGTTCCACCCGCTGCCGAAACGGCGGTCGAAACGGCGGTCGAAACGGCGCTCGAAGCTGCCTCGTTGCTCATGGTGACGGAGCGTCCCCCGAGATGGTCTCGGGCGCAAGGGTGAGCCCCATACGACCTTCGGGCATGCCCGGAACGATAAACACGCCATCAGGATCGGATACGACGGGCACCGCCAAGCCATCAGGTCGGACAAACCTTGCCGCACGTCCAGAAATGGCCCCGGTAGCAGTTGGCGCGTTAGCGACGAGCGATACCCACAAGACCGTTCCCGCCGGATCGGTCACTGGCGGAAGCAAGGATCGACCCAAAATTGCAGATCGAGCAAGAGCGCGCACGCCATCATCAGGGTCGAGATCGCGCGCGATCGTGAGCGTCTGAAGGCGTTGTTTTTCCGGACGAACCGACAACGCACGCACCACGGCTCGTCGTACGAACGCGTCTTCTTCGAAACGATACGCTTCCACGAGCAGCGACACAGCATCAGGTTCAGGATCATCAGCAAGCCCGAGCGCTGCATGCGCACGAATGACGGGATCGGTTCCACCAAGCAGGCGTTTGATACGACTGCGGACAGCTTCACCGTCGCGACTTGGTAAAACGCGTGCGGCAAGCGGAGCGAGCGGACCGCCTTCTTCTGCCAATCGGACAAGCGTTTGTGTGGACAAACCTTCGCTTCGGGTGTCAGCAAGAAGAGCGATGCCAACGGATGGCGAGATGGAGTTTGGTCCGTCAAACACGCCGGTTTGTCGCAAGACGTCTGCAAATTCCGCGGGACCCTCCGGACCTCGTGCCAGTGACGCTCGACCAATCGCACCGAGCACGACGTCGCGCTTCGCTCCTTGCATGTTCGCCAGCGTTTCCTTCACGGCTGCGCGCACACGCATTCGTCCCGTTGCTACGAGGCCGAAGTATCCAATCGCTTGATCGGCCGTCGATTTTTCTGCGACCAGCGCTTCGAGTACCGGGCCGAGTCCTGTAGGTTCGTCATGCAAAATCAACGCGCGTACCGTCGCTGCGCGTACGACGAGCCTTCGCGGTGCACCCGTCAATGCCGACCCACTCGCGAGCGCACGTTCGAGTGCCATCCGTGCTTCTTTGGCGGGCAAACGGGCCAATGCAAAAGCGACTGCCGTGGCGCGGTCGGGTCGGTTGAAGTTTGCCACGAGAGTCTCGACGGCTTGCGCACCACCAGCCTTTCCAATCGCGGCGATCGCTTTCTCGAGGTCGTCCGAGGCGAGTGAATCCAGCACCGCGGCGAGGGGCTTGATCAGTTCTTTTTTGGGTGTTGCGAATGCGAGGCGCACGCCTTCGCTGCGTGTTGCATTCTCCGATAAAAGCGCAGCTATCGCTTCGTCGGCATCGTCTGTGCCAAGCCTCGCGAGCACTTCTGCTCCGGACCGACGTTGTCGATTGTCTTCGGACTTCACCCAGACGCGCGCCAAGGTCACGGGCGTCGCATCTCCAAGACGTACGAGGGCGAGTGCGGCGGCGGATTGAAACGCGGGATCCGTTGCCGCGAGCGCTGTGCGTAGGGGTTCTTGCGCGCGCATATCGCCCATGGTTGCGAGCAGATTGGCGATCGCTGGATCGATGCGTCGTCGTCCTTCGAGTAGCACGTTGAGCGACGCCGGTGGATGTTCCACGAGCGCCATGGTTGCTGCTTCGGCTCCCGATCCACCTTGAATGACGGCGCTGACGAGCGCGTTGAGTGCTTTTTTCTCGGCAGTTTTTGCGAGGGCAAGCGCAGCTGCGCCGCGAGTCAAACTTGAAAGGGGCGACGAACCTGCGCGACCATCGGGACCTTCGCCGAGTTCGCGAATCAAGAGCGACCGCACGTTTTCCCGCGTTGCGTAAGGTGCTAGGGCGCGAATCGCTTCGAGTCTGGCGCGACTGTCACGCGTGATGATCGTCGATTGTTCGAGCGCACTGGCCAGTGCATCAATGGCTTCTGGCGTGCCGATGGCACCGAGTCGGATGATGCCGCGCAGCCGTTCTTCTGGGGAACTCGACACGAGCAATCGTTCGCCGACGGGCACGCCAACAAGGCCGCGGAGCGAATGGCGTGAAGGTGTGGAGCGCGCATCGTCCGAGTCGCCGCGTCCGCCAACGGTGCCAATCGCGATGCCCTGCGCTGCGGCTGTAAGGCTCCAAGAAAGGATGCTTGCGGCGGAGAACGTCGCGATGGAGCAGAGGAAACGGAGACGGGAGCGCACGGGGTTACCTTATCGATGGTTGGTGGCAGTGTCACGTGCGTGTCTAAGGTGATTGTCGATCGAAAAGTGGTTGGCACCTTTGGGAAGCTGTCGACAGAAAAGTGGTTGGCACCTTTGGGGGCGGCACCTTTGGGGGCGTGGGCGTTCAGGAAAAGTGGTTGGCACCTTTTCTTCCTGCTCCCCAACCACCCCGTTTCGCGCTGCCAACGCGATGACTTAACGTCCAACCTTCGACTGTTCGGGCGCCTTCTCGCTATATTCGGAGCCATCGTAAACCCAAATTGCCTTCGTTGTCTTGGGAGGTCCCATCCCAAGCGAGGTTGTCTCGACCAGCAGATCTTTCCATCCCTTCGTCTTGGAGTCGAGGGGTTTAGGGTCACTATTCATTCTTGAAAAAATAGTGCGAAAACAATATGGGTGCTTTCCTCTTTCGACAATCCTGAAATCGTGGTTCCTCCACCCGTCGTAAAGCTCAACCTTTACCTCAAGAGCTGCGTCATCATTTAAATCGAATTCGGAAGTCTCAATCGTACACTTCTCACACGCGTCATCTTCGCACGGAGGGCACAGTTCCATTAGCTCTTGGGTGACGGATCTAATGTCGCAACGGAACGGAGGAATCAAAACCTGGGCTGTCGACGAGGGTGCGCCGCTAGGTGATAACTGCGGAGGGCTGGCAGTCGACGCTAAAGTCTTCACAGGCCTCGCAAGGCTAGATTCCTGAATGGGAGGGAAAGGCGTTGGCTCATTTGATTGGTCGAAAAGGGCACTGCATGCGCCGCAACCTAAGACAATTGCGGCGTACTTAAAGGATAGTTGCGCGGTCATAAACCCGCCGTCCCACGTCCCCAACGGTTCGTCAAGGCCCCAACGTACCGTTCCCAAAAGTGCCGCACCTTTTCCCGGCTGGTGGGTGATGATGAAATTTTGCTTTAGGCATCACCACTACGAGCGAGCGAGCGTACTCGTACAGCATTATATTTTCAGCTAGTTTGGCCTGTCGGAGCGAGCCAACCGTGTTTTTTCCGTACGGGCACCTAGCCAAGCGCCTGACATCTGCCAGGCTGTTCACTGAACATGGTGTCCGGTAAAAAAACTCGTTCAGTCTTGACTGAGAGACAAATGCAGTCTGAGGTGTCGTAATGTCGCTCAAATACGACAAGCTTTTGAATCAACGCCCGGATCAGCCATGCCCATGCACCAAAGCATTTATTGCACGTGCGCGAACGGCGTTCAGGCTTATGCGAAACCCGCCGAAGAACGACAAGGATTTCGTGCCCCCACCCATGATGCCTGGTGGGAATTTGGCGCCACGTGATCCCTGCGATCGGTTGGCGCTATCTTTTTTCGACACGCCTGATGCTGCGCAGCGCCTATTTAATGTTATGCACAAGCGCCTCAATGAAAACACGGTTAAACGATACGGCGATCACATCGGCGAAATAGACCTCGTGGTGACAGACGGCATCATGTCCGAGCCGGATCAAAAGGGACATATTAATTTGCATCAAGAGACCAATGCAGAATTTGCCCACAGGGTAAAAAATCTACAGAAGGTTTTCATTCCCGCCACGAGTGGAGGTTCCAGTGCTGCCTAATATCGGCCAAAAAATCAATGGACTACCCAGAAAACTCAATTTTGTGAGGGATCTGGAAGCATTTGACGGCCCAATTCTTTCTGAATACAAGGCAGACGGCGGTAGCGTCTATCTCGAGAAGTGGTGCGATCGCGATGACGACGGGACCAAGCGAAGTCTTGTCGTCCGCACAGAGCGGAGAGCCGTTGCAGAGTACCTCGCTCGCCGAATCTCCATGCGACAATTGGTACTCGAATCGAGCGATGGCGTTGGGTTCATTGTCGACCGTTACAGTGATTCGATTCAATGTGTCTTCATGGCCATATTGAATGAACTACCATCGGCATACCTGCCGCAAGATGATGCCTATCATGAATTGGCATTGCGACCCAAATGGGCGATATATCCTCAGAATTTTCTCCTTGACGAGAATTGGGACGCCAAACTCATTGCCAGGACCGAACGACTGTATCTTGACGTGAACGCGTTTAGCTACTGGACGGGACTAGGAACCGAGCGTCATTTACCAGCGTACATTCTAAATTATAACTACGACGGCGGTTACCCAATTGTTACTGCATTTAACAATATGCGTGTAACAGTTCCGCAAGAAATGCGCGCGAAATCTGTCGGAGTATCGGCGGGATCGCCTGGAGTGTTAACGATTGATGCACCGTCCAGTATTGCGAATCCTCTTATCGCGATCCTCGAGAGGTTGCCAGACGCGGCGGAGGCCTATTATAACGTTTACAAATGGTCGCGGTTCAAGCCTAAAACCGCGCACGAGGTTCCTCGACGCGCCGCAATCGACGAGCTGCGTCGACTCTGCGAGAAACTCGGTGTGGATGCCTCAAAGTTACTACCTTTAATCAATGAAAGACCAGAAGAAATTGATCCGGTACGAATCCTTGTTGCAGGGAAACTCATTGCCGCATATTACCGCAGATTAAGAATGCTTCTTGGCACAAATTCAGGGGTCGAATTTGTCGAAGTAGAAATCAAAGAAGTCTTGACGAGGCAAGGTGAGTTTCTTTTCCCTGTCAACGATGACGAGGATGACGACTACGAGGATGATGTCCCCTTCTGACCTCTCGTGCCGTATGCCCGCGCCTCGACACTCACATCCTGTATGCCCGGTCGAATGCAATGTTGTGAAAATCGACGCCACGTTTTGATGCGTTTACAACATCGACGGTAATCGATGCCAGCGAACCGCGCCCCGTGCGCGCCGTGAGTGAAATGCGTAGTTTGGGGTTCCATGGAGATGCCTACACGGCGACCGGCATCGAACGTCTCCCGAGTGGTTCCCGACCACGACGAAATTCCAAACATGGCGCATTCGACTTTGTGCCATCGTGATACACCTAGGTTCGACGTCATTCGGCGCTGGAGGTTTGGCATGGACTATCGTTCGCTTTGGCTTGGGCTTGCAGGAGTGGGGTTCGTCGCGGCAACATCGTGCGGAGGGGACCTCGATTTGCCACCACATCCGGGCGGAGCGTCGAGTTCCACTGGATCGGGCGCCGGCGGATCGAGTTCTTCGTCATCGACAGGCGGTGGCGGAGAAGGTGGCGCAGTGACCGATCCTCCAGCGGGCGAAGCGCTTTTTGCGGATGCGCAGATCATCGGAATCGACATCAAGCTGTCGCCGGCGGCCAAGCAGGCCTTGTCGAATGCTCCGAATATCTATGTGCCAGGCGATGTCGACGTAAAAATGGAGGGCACGACGATCACAATTCAGAACATCGGCATACGAATCAAAGGCAAAGCTGGATCGTTGCGCACGCTCGATCAAAAGGCGGCCTTTGCGCTCAAGTTTAATGAATTCACGAAAGGCCAAAAACTCGACGGACTCACGAAACTCGCCGTCAACAACATGGTTCAGGACGCGAGTATGATTCACGAACGGCTCGGGTATATACTTTTTAATGCCATGGATGTGCCATCGGCGCGTTCGGGGTATGCCAACGTTAGCGTCAATGGCAAGCCTTATGGACTTTATTCGACGGTCGAATCATCGTCGAACAAAGAATTCTTGAGCAAATGGATGGGCGGCGATACGGGCAATCTTTACGAAGGAGCGTATGGAACCGATCTCGATTCGGGCAACGTGCAGAGCTTCGATCAGGACAACGGTACGTCCGTCGGGTTTGTCGATTTGCAGGAGCTCGTCATCGCGCTCGATGGTATGACACCGCAGAATTTCATGATCGAAGCGCCCAAGGTCATCGATATGGATCGATACCTCGACTTTGCGGCGACGGAAATCTACATCGGGCATTGGGACGGATACGTGAATTACCGGAACAATTTTTTCATCTATCGCCGTCCCGACAACAACCTCTGGACATGGATTCCGTGGGGCATCGACCAGACGTTCGCTGATAACATCAATGCTTTCGAGGCATATGGGCGCGTGCAAACGTTATGCGTTCAATCGATCGATTGTCGCAAGAAACTTGCGTTGGCGTATGACAAGGTTTTCATGAAATCAGCGGAACTCGATTTGATCGGGAAAGCGACCGAAGTAAAAACCCTCATTTGGGCCGACGTACAGGCAGATCCACGTCGCGAATATGGTGTTGATAGCGTCGCCTGGGAGATCGATCAAACGATTGCGTTTCTTCAAGGCCGCAAACAGAACTTGCAAGACAGCCTCGTGTGCACGGATCCGACAGGTATCGACGTCGATATGGATGGCACCGTGGGTTGCGGGATCGATTGCAACGACAATGACCCCAATGTTTATCCTGGCGCAGTCGAGACGTGCAATTTCATCGACGATGATTGTAATGGCGTCCTCGATGACGACCCCATGTGTCCCAAGTGCCTCTTTCAGGCGGCACCCGGCGGCGGTAAATATGCGTATTGCGTGGATTCGTTCGATTGGCACAGCGCCGAGGCCGATTGCCAAGCACAAGGCGGACACCTTGTTTCGATCCATTCCTTGGCGCAATACCAGACGATTGCCGCCAAAGCAGATTCGCTCGGTATGGGTGATTTTTGGGTCGGATTCAACGACGAGGTTCAGGAAGGTAAATTCGTTTGGAGTGACGGGACGCCTACCGATTTTACGTTGTGGAATGGCGGTGAACCAAACGACTTCGGCAATGGCGAAGACTGTACACAAGCTTATTCGCTGGGCAACTGGAACGACCTCGATTGCAACGCGGGTATACGATACGTCTGCAAGTTGCCCTGATAAGCCACCCTACCTACTGTCGATTTTCCTTGCACAATAGACGCATCCATGCATTGGCACTCGATGCGTGGAACGACAATCGTCGATCTGTTGGCCTGTACCCTTGGTACCACCTCGTACATCGCGAATGGTGCTGCAAGAACCTCGCACACGGCCGTGTGGTGCATGATTGCGCGTCCTGTCACACGACTCGCAATAAAGACGCTGGGTGAAAGAAAATTGTAGCGGTTTACGTGCGAAATCACATACGTTACGTAAGCTGCGCTTAAGTAGATTTTAAAGGAGGAACATGTTGTCCATGCGAAATTTAGAGAAATTGGTTACACTTTCTGCAAATGTGGTGTGGCCCTTACTGCGGCAAGTCGTCGATTCCGGTCCCCAGTCAGCGGCATTTGCTCCGAAATGGAGTGACAAGCCGATACCGCGGGGCAAGGAGCGTTCGAAGCCGCCTTTGGGTTGGCCTCGAGAAACCGATAGCTTGTGCCCCACATGCGTAAAGGAGGCTCGAGCGGAGATACTGCGTGGAGACGCTGACTGGACGAAGCTCATTACGGACAAACCTGGAGAGATCAAGGCGCAGATTGTCGAGAAAAATGGCCAGATTCGGATGGAGAAAACCTGTCCGAAACATGGTCTCGTGAGTGACGTGATTTCCATCGATTCGCAATTTCTCGAGCGCATCGAGAGTCTTTTTCAGGGTCGCGACGTGGCGATGACGCCAGATGCGCTCCATCAGCATGGGTCGAGCAGTATCAAGTATGGGCGCGGCGCGGTACTCACGGTGGATTTGACGAATCGTTGCAACATGATGTGCGATCCCTGTTTCATGGACGCCAATCAAGTTGGTTACGTTCATGAACTCTCGTGGGAGGACATACAGCATATTTTGGACGAAGCGGCGAATGTGCGTCCGAAGCGTCAGATGTCGATTCAGTTTTCGGGAGGCGAGCCGACCCTTTCGCCTTATTTCCTCGATGCGATCAAATACGCTCGCAAAAAGGGGTATTTTGCGGTGCAATGTGCGACGAACGGTTTACGTTTTGCGCAAGAGCCTGGATTTGCAAAACAGTGCAAAGAGGCGGGACTGCGCATGGCGTATCTGCAATTCGACGGCGTGACGAACGAAGCGAATGCGCATCGCAAGATTGCCAATCTATACGATGTGAAATTGCGGGCCATCGAAGAACTATCGGCCGTGGGAATCGACGTCATTTTGGTGGTCACTGTCGTCAATGGCGTGAACAACGACATGATTGGTCCCATCGTCGAGTTTGCGATTCAAAACGCAGACAAAGTGACCGTGGTGAGCTTTCAACCCGTGAGTTTTACCGGGCGCGATGAAGACATTTCCGATGAAATGCGCGAAAAACAACGTTATACCTTGAGCCATTTGGCGCATGACGTTGCCAAACAAACGGGTGTGACCAATCCGCTCCGCGATTGGTTTCCACTATCGGCCCTCTCCCCTTTTGGGGACATCGTCGATTTGATGGATGGACCCGACAAAGAATTCGGGCAGCTCAATTGTGGTTGTCATCCGAATTGTGGAATCGGAACGGTGCTTTTCGTCAACAAACGGACGAAACAAATGGTACCGCTTATGGATTTCCTCGACATGGAAGGAGTTCTGCGTGATTTCCGCGTCATTTTCGATGCTGGAAAAAGTCGCGCCTGGACCAAAGCGCAAGTCTTGACGAGTATTCTGCGGCATTACAAACCAGAAAATGCTCCGCCCGGCGTGGACCTTTCGACCGTCATTCGCCAATTCATGAGCCAAACAGGTGCGGCGCACGCCGGAGAAAGTGATGCCAAAAATTACGAATGGCGGGCTCTTTTCGTCGCTGGCATGTGGTTTCAGGATCTGTTCAATTACGATTTCCGACGCACGGAAATGTGCATCATCCCGTACGGCACGCAAATGGGCGAAATCAGCTTTTGTGCCTACAATACAGGCGTCGGCTGGCGCAACGTGCTCGAAAAAATGAAAGCGAATGCGACCGTAGCCGAATGGTATCGAATGCACGGTCGGCATGCGGTGTACGCGAAAAACAAGGACTTGCCATTAACAGAATTCGACAACCCCCTTACCGTGGTCGAACACGACCTCGCCGCGGCCGAACGAGCGAATCGCGAAAAGAACGGCGAATCGCCGCGACCGAAAAAGAAAACCCTACGATTACCGATTGTCCCGTCGTAACGATATTCTTAGAGGGTGTTCACCAGGCGTTGCGCGCAGCCTGGTGAACACCCGATAGGCGTTAAGATAGACATCCATCGCCCTCAAATCTCTATTCCGGCGGGGGTTGGGGCGGCAGCCCCATCGTCAACTGGATAGAGGGAAAATGCCGAAAGCGCGTAGCGCTTGTCGGAATTTTTCCTGACTAGGGTTGAGCGCGAAGCGCTCAACCGGTCGACAAACAAGGGTAAGTTAGCGCTTATGGGTGAACACCCTCTCTCATGTGCCCCATGCGCGCTCTGGACACCCGTCGTCGTCGTCAATCCCATCCTCGTCTTCTTTTTGCGTAGGACACTTATCCTCGCCGTCCGGCACCCCGTCATTGTCGTTATCGCCGTCCGGACACCCGTCCTGATCCTCGAATCCGTCCTTGTCCTCCGGTAATTCACGACATTGATCGTCCTCGTCCGGCACCCCGTCCCCGTCTTCGTCCTTTTCACGCGGCGCATACCCCAACGTCAACATGCCGCGTAAATGCGCCGACCCGACTCCATAAGCACCAATCCCCACGCCACCCATGACGTATGCGTCTCCGAATGCAAATCGTACCCCTGTGCCCAACTCGAGCGCATTCATGAGGGTATTTCTTTTAAAAGGCGACGTTGGATACAGCGGCTGATGCCCCTGACCTTCAAAATAAAATGTCCAGCGCCCTCGAGGGTCGATCCCCAACCCTTGCGGTCGGAATGACAAACCAAACGAGTACGGAAGTTCGTGCCCGAATATTTGCGGACACGGATCCTCGGGTCCCGATGGCACCTGCGCACACAAGAACCGCTCCCGTTCCGCGCGTAGTTTCACGCCACCCCCAAGATGCAACGCCAGCACCAAAAATCGGATTTCAGCAAGAAATCGAGTGGTATTCGTCACGTGCCCTTCACCAAGAAACGACCCGCGGTCGCCCGTGGGCACCGTGAATCGATCATGAACGGCCAAGGCAAACCCTCCCATCTTGCCTGCCGTGGGTTTCACTAAGACAAACTTGGCCGTAAACGCAACATCCCCAAACGCACGCTCAGGAATGTTTGTCGGTCCCAACGCATACTCGGTGCGCCAGTTCGGTGTATCGCCCTTTTGCCCGATGATAAACGGCAAATCCGCACCCAACGACAAACGTCCGAGCACTCCGATGCTGCCCACGAGATCCCCCGTGAGTTGATGTCGGATCACACGAAACTCTTCGCCCGTCGTCTTTTCGCGCATGAACACGGGACTGTACGCGTACGAAAGCACAAGACCCACGTTGCCGTCGCCATGCTCAGGCGTCGAAACAGCCTCGTTGTACAGGCCTCCGCCAGCATCCGTGGACGGCCGGTAGCCGCGAAGATCGAGCGACGGGACCGGATCAGGAGGCGTAGCAAACGTCGGGTTTGCTTGGACAAACACGGCCGAAACCAGCAGAAAACGCAACAAACGAGGCAAACAGAGCATGGTAAGCAGCGAAAGTTAGTACAGGTGAAACCGCGAGGCAGAAGTACGAAGACCTATGTTCTATACCCTAAACTCTGTACCGGGAAGAACCCTGTGGCTGGTTTTCGACGCAGACGTCACTTGCTCGCTCCGCACGCAGATCGCGCCCTTCCCAACCTCCCTTCGCCAAACGTTCGCCTTTTTTCTCGAACCGTGCCAAAAGCGCCGTCATGGACGTCATCCGAATTCGTGGCGGAAAAACGCTCAACGGCAAAATTCGCGTGAGCGGTGCGAAAAATGCCGCGTTGCCTATTTTGTGCGCCACGCTGCTTTCCGAAGGCGAAAGCATTCTCCGCAACGTACCTGCGCTGAAGGACATCGAAACCACTGGTGAACTTTTGCGAGTGCTCGGGCGACATGTCGTGGTGGATGCGCCCATCGTGCGTGTGCGTGGTGGTGGCGAAGCAAATCCGGAAGCTCCGTACGATCTGGTCAAACAGATGCGTGCCAGTGTCTTGGTGCTTGGGCCGCTGCTTGCTCGTTACGGGCGGGCCAAAGTGAGTTTGCCCGGGGGTTGTCAGATTGGATCACGTCCCGTCGATCAACACTTGAAGGGTCTCGAAGCTCTTGGTGCGACCATTCGTTTGACCGGGGGGTACATCTTCGCGGAATGCCCGCGTTTGAAGGGCGCCGAAGTCGTTTTCGACATGCCGACCGTCACGGGCACCGAAAACATCATGATGGCTGCGGCGCTCGCCAAAGGTCGTTCGACGCTCGTCAATTGCGCGCGTGAACCAGAAGTCGAAGAACTTGGCCGCGTCCTCAACAAGATGGGTGCGCGCGTCGATGGTGCAGGAACCGACGTTATTCACATCGAAGGTCGTGACGATCTCGATCCGTTCGATCACGCCATCATTTCGGACCGTATCGAAGCGGGCACGTACATGGTTGCAGCCGCTGCCGCGGGAGGTGACGTGCTTCTCGAAGGCGCGCCGCTCGAAGAAATGGAAGCGATTGTGGCGAAGCTGCGGTCTGCTGGCGTCGAAGTGAGTCGTGAAGGCGATTGCGTGCGGATCAAACGTGATCCGGACAAACCGCTTCGTGCAGTCGATGTCGTGACCGCTCCGCATCCGGGTTTTCCCACGGACATGCAGGCACAATTCATGGTGCTCATGTGTTTGGCCAAAGGAACCTCGCGGATTGTCGAGACAATCTTCGAGAATCGTTTTATGCACGTGCCAGAATTGCGGCGTATGGGTGCATCGATTGACATCGACGGACACACGGCGCACGTGCACGGTGGCAATAAGCTTTCGGGTGCAAAGGTGATGGCCACGGATTTGCGTGCGAGTGCGTCGCTCGTGATTGCGGGATTGCTTGCGACCGAAGGCGAAACCGAAGTGCTTCGGGTGTATCATCTGGATCGCGGGTACGAATTCATGGAGCGTAAGCTCGCGGCACTTGGCGCGGATACGGTGCGAATGGCGGGGCAGGCGGGGTGATCGTATTACCGCTGTCGATTGCGGTGCCCAAAGGGCGCATTTTGAAAGCGCTTGCGCCGCTATTCGAACGTGCGGGAATCGATGCGTCGCCGCTTCTTTGTGACGATCGGCGCCTCGTACGGGATTCGGCCGATGGACGGCTACGGTTTGTCTTTCTGAAGCCGGACGACGTCCCGACCTATGTCGAATATGGCGCTGTGGACTTGGGCGTTGCGGGTCGCGATACGCTACTCGAGAAGAATGCGGATGTGTACACGCCGCTTGATTTGCGGATAGGCGTTTGTCGGCTGGCGGTGGCGGGTCTGCGTGGGAAAACCGCGCCCGATTTGCCGCGGGTGGCAACGAAGTATCCGCGTATTGCCGCGGCGCATTTCGCCAAAAAGGGGATTCAAGCGGAAATTATTTCAGTATCGGGTTCGGTCGAACTTGCGCCGCTCGTGGGTTTGGCGGACCTGATTGTCGATATCGTGGAGACCGGAAAAACGTTGGAGGAAAACAACCTCGACGTCATGGAAACCGTGGCTGACGTGAGTACGATGTTGATATCGAACCGCGCGGCGTACAAATTGCGGGCAGCGGAGATTCGGCCATTGTGTGCAGCGATTATGAAGGTTATCGGCGGGGGGTGAGCCTTATAAGCGCTAAGATACTCTGGTTTGTCGACCGGTTGAGCGCTTCGCGCTCAACCTTAGTCAGGGAAAATGCCGACAATCGCTTCGCGCTTTCGGCATTTTACCTCTAACCAGTTGACGATGGGCTG
>JANORL010000580.1:0-6311 GCA_031415295.1 Polyangiaceae bacterium
GTTGCATAGCGCATTTGGCTACTTGCCAAACCAATTTCTTGTGGATGGGGCAAACCAACGCACGGATGAATACGGTGGGAGTATCGAGAATCGTTGCCGTTTCGTTCTGGAAATCATGACCGAATTGGTGACGATCTGGGGACCCGCGTGCGTGGGAATCAAGCTCTCGCCAACGGTCCCGTTTAATGGCATGATCGACTCCGATCCCCTGGCTCTTTATCGGTATCTGATCGAACAGCTCAATGAAAAACCATTGGCGTATTTTCACTTGATGCAGGGAGCTTTCCCGTTGGACAAGTTTCCGAGCTGGCCCAAAGACGTTCTGGCGACGTTTGGCCCGATGTGCAAAGGCTCGGTGATCACCAATGGCGGGTATGACCGTGACAAGGCCGAACGGGTCGTGTCCGAAGGTCGTGCGCAACTGGTGTCGTTTGGAGCGCCTTATGTATCCAATCCAGATCTTGTGGCGCGTTTTGCCAAAGGAGCGGAGCTGACGCAGCCGGATCGAGCAACGATGTACGGGGGAGGGGAAAAGGGTTTTACGGACTACCCGTTTCTCGCAGAGGAACGTTGAATCAAGGATCACCTGCCTCCCAAAAAGGTGCCCACCACCTTTCAAAAAGGTGCCCACCACCTTTTAGACGCGTACCCCAAGTTACATAAAAATATACATTGCCGGTGCATCGCATGATTGCATTCTTCGCGCATGTTCTATATGCTCGGACGCACAAGGTGCCCTGGTGGTGATGGGTTCGCAGCAAGATCTCCCGGTTCGTGCAGGTGACGTGCTTCTCGGCAAGTATCGAGTCGAACGCATTTTAGGCGCAGGCGGCATGGGCGCCGTTCTCGAGGCGACACACTTGGCGCTGGAACAACGAGTGGCCATGAAATTCATGCTGCCGCATGTTGCCGAGCGAGAAGGTAACGTTGAACGATTCATGCGTGAAGCCCGCGCGGCTAGTAAGTTGCGCAGCGAGCACGTTCCTAAAGTTCTCGACTTCGGCACGCTCGATGAAAACATGCCCTACTTGGTCATGGAGTTACTCGAGGGGCGCGATCTCGCGGAAATGATCGTCCCGACCGCTCCGATTGGCGTTGCTGATCTTTGCGAAATCGGCATTCAAGCGTGTGAGGCACTTTCCGAAGCGCACGGACGAGGAATCATCCACCGTGACATCAAGCCGGCAAACATTTTCGTGACTCACCGAGCGGACGGCAGTCCTTGCGTCAAAGTGCTCGATTTTGGCATTGCGAAACAAATGTCCGAACCTGGAGCAATCGATAGCCGGGGCCTCACGGCGACCGATGAGATGATTGGCTCGCCTTATTATATGTCGCCCGAACAGCTTCGTTCCGCGCGTGATGTGGATGGGCGCAGTGACATTTGGTCGCTCGGCGTAACGTTGTACCAAGCGCTTACGGGCAAAAAGCCGTATGTCGCAGAAAACCTGGGTGCGTTGATCTTGTGCATCGTGGAAACCGTTCCGGTTGCGCTCAACGTCGTGCGTTCGGACGTTCCCCCCGAGCTAAGCAATGCGGTGATGCGTTGTTTGCAGCGAAATCCGAAAGACCGATTTCAGAATATGTTCGAGCTGGCGTTTGCGCTCGCGCCATTTGCTCATCCGCGTTGTCATGCGTTACTAAATCGGATTCAAGCCAATGGTTTGGGCACTGGCGATCGCAGCAGTTTGCCGGTTGCACCGCCCGACGGGCAGGTTGGTCGGATTTCGGTGACCCCTACGCCGTCTCCGAGCAGTGGGGAACATGGTCGTCCGTCCTTGGATTCTGCTGGGCAGCCGCAGCGGTTGTCGGCGACCAATGAACCGTGGACAGGAACGCATTCCAATCGGAAATCGCCAGGTGCTGGACGGTGGGCGGCCATTGCGGTCGCGGCGCTTCTCGGTGCAATTCTGACCGCCGTTTTGCTTCGAGGTGGATCGAATAACACGTCGGCGCCGGCGCCTCCTCCGGCGGCTGCAACTGCGCCAATGGTGCCTGTCGTCGTGACAGAAACCTCAACACCTGCGTCGGCCGCGGCGAGTGCTTCGACGATGGCCCCCGCGATATCGCTGGCGACGACGGGGCCCAAGTCTGCGCCTGCGGGGGGAAAACCTGCCGCGAAGTCAGGCGCAGTGACAAAACTTCCCGATTACGGCGGGCGTAAGTGATGGTCAATCGAATGCGAATGGCTCCGAAGTTTTCATTACTTCTTGCGACGTTGTCAATTACGTTTTCGAGCGTCGCACACGCGGCGGGTGGTGACGCCGCGGCGGCGGAGCAATTGTATCGAGATGCGCTAAAAGAAATGGCCAAAGGCGAATATGACAAAGCATGTCCGCGCCTTGCTGAAAGCCAAAGACTCGACCCAGGATATGGCACGTTGATGCACCTGGGTGATTGTTACGTAAAACAAGGCAAAACCGCATCGGCGTGGGCGGCGTACCAAGAAGCTGCGGATGCTGCTGGCCAGAAAAAACAGAAATCGCGAGCGGTGGAGGCCCGGAAAAAAGCGTCCGACATCGAGCCCAAACTGTCCAAGCTGACGATTGAAGTTTCAGCGGATGTGGCCATATCGGGTCTCGTGGTGCATCGTGACGGGCAAGAAGTGGGCGAAGTATCGTGGAAAACGCCCATACCGGTTGATCCGGGCAAACACGACATTGAAGTAACGGCACCGGGGAAAATTCCTTGGAAAATATCCATCGAAGTGGCCGGAAACGGCGAAACAGCAAAAGTGGTCGTTTCGAAACTGGCCGATGTCACGTCCGACAAACCCGTCGAAAAAGTAAAAAAGCCGATAAAACTTCATTCAGTGGCGATCGGGGGAATTTTTGTGGGCGCGGTCGGATTGGCTGCGATGGGCGCTTCGATCGGGGTGGGATCTGCGGCGCGCACTCGATTTGACCAATCGGCCGGATTTTGCAACGGTAACCTTTGTCAGGCCGAAGGGTTGCTCATTCGTGACGAGGCAGTGACCCTAGCCAACGTGGGGACAGGGGTCTTTATCGGCGGAGCCGCTTGTTTGGCCGCCGGTTTGGTCATGTTCATCGTGGCGCCGAGCGGCAAACCAAAAGACGAAAACGACAAGAAAACCGTACAGATTCAAATGGGTCCGAGCAAAATCTCCATTGGAGGTACTTTCTGATGCATCGTCATAATATTTGCGGAGTGGCTGTAGTGAGCCTTTTTGGTTTGTCGGGTTGTGATATCGTTTTTGGTGTCGAATCTGGACAATTGGATCCAGCATTCGAGGTTTCCGGGGAGCTCGATGGCGAGACGACGTGGACACGGGATCGAATTCCCGTTCTAACGGATATGGTGCGGGTAAAAAGCGGTGCGACGCTGATCATCGAACCGGGGACCATCATCTACGGCAGCAATGACAGCGGGCTCTTTATCGATCGCGGCGCGAAAATCATCGCGAAAGGCACAAAAGAGGCGCCTATCGTATTTACGGTCGAGGGAACAGCACGTAAACCTGGAATATGGCGCGGCCTTTTTCTTTGCGGAAATGCTCCCATCAATGGCGCACCGGCCGCTAATTTCACGACAGGTTCTGTGCTCCCGACCTTCGTGCACGCATGTGGCGGCACCGACCCCGACGATTCAAGCGGCGAATTGCATTTCGTACGTATTGAATTTTCTGGTGATGGGACCGATACGGATAGCAGTGCCGGCATCGAATTCATCGGCGTGGGTCGCAAAACGCCCGTCGATCACGTGCAGGTACACATGTCCGACGACGACGCTTTTCGGATTTATGGCGGAACGGTCGAAATGAAGCACATGCTGGCGACTGCGTACGGCGACGAAGCCTTGGATTGGGCTGATGGGTGGCAAGGCCGTGCGCAATTCCTTGCGGCACAATCGCTGCGAAGTAGCGGGGGTATTGAAGGCGGAGACGACAACAACGATTCTTTTCAGCCGGGCGGTACGGCCGTGTCCAATCCAATCATCTACAATACGACGTTCGTTGGCGCGCCCGACGATAATTCGTCCAACATTGGTGTGACGTTTCAAGAGGGAACGAAAGGCCTATTGGCCAACGTCTTGATTGCAGAATTCGGCGAATTGGCAGTTCGTGTCCGCGGCACGACAACCAAAGACAACGCCATTGCGAAAACACTGGATGTAAAGAACTCGATTTTTGCGAACAATACAAATTTTCAGAATTCGAGTGATTTTCCGGATATGTGGCTTGAAAGTATGTGGCTCATGGACCCGATGCGAGCCAATCGGACGCTTTTGCCCGGAGCGCACGGCATTCGTTCCTTGTCGCCGATCGCCCCGGATTTCTCGGTTTCTGGCGAATCGCTGATGGGCGCAGCAATTCCTCCGGACGACGGATTTTTCGACCCCAAAGCGACATTCGTTGGAGCATGCGGCGAGACGTGCCCCGAATTTACGGGTTGGACCAGTTTTCCGGTGGAATGATATCCTTCAATGGTAGGGCCGGACATCGGCCAATTGTTTCGTAAATACCTTTGGATCGGTCGTCGGAAACTGACACGCTCCGCGTTCACACACATATGCCGTCGCTTGACCTGTGCGTAGTTTTTTTGCTTTAACCCACGGAATACGACGGCCCAATTCGCCATCGACGTCAGCCTCGGTGGCGACAACAAGTACCGCATTCGGAACGAATCGTCGCTGAAGCACATCGAGCAGCGGACGTGCGGCAAGTGTTCCGCGGCCTTCTGGGACGATGATCACAATTTCTTTCGCCGCATCCGTAGCCCAATCGAGGCCCAAAAGCATTTGATCGAGCCCGAGAGGATGCGTCGACAAGGTGCTCGAAAATGCACGCATCGTCGTCTCGGCACGTTCGCGAAATCGCGGTTCGTCCGTGAGCGTAAACAAACGCAACCAGACGAGGGCCGCTGCTGAATTGACGCTAGGCAAGGGCCCGTCGTAATCAGGTTTGTCACGCAATAACAATTCTTCGTGATACTTGGCTGTCAGATAATATCCGCCGTGGACCGTATCGGCAAAATCGCGTTCGACCGTATCCATCATGCTCATGGCATTGTCGATCCATATCGGGTCACCGGTCAACTCGAATAGGTCAATGAGAGCGGCTGCCAAAAGCACGAGGTCGTCGGAGAATCCTCGACCCTGCGGTTTTGTCGAGACGAAACCATGAGGAAAATCGATTCCTTTGCGCAAAGGTGCCACGAGGACATTGCCGGCGCGTATTGCGGCATCGGCATAACGTATGTCGCCGAGGACAATGGCTGCACGGGCAAATGCAGAAACAGCCAGGCCATTCCACGCCACAATGACTTTGTCATCACGCAACGGCGGGAGCCTCGAAACTCGTTGCTCGAGCAGTTTCGAACGCATCGTCGCAATACGTTCGGCGGCCACGTTGATGGAAATTCTCCATTCGGCAGCAACGTCCATCAATGATCGTTTGTTATGCAATACGCTGCGTCCATCGACGTGCCCCGTTTCTGTGACGTTCCACCATGTCTCGGCCATCCGAGATTCTTCCGACCCCAGCGCTGCGCGTAATTCAGCAGGCGTCCACGTAAAAAAGAGACCTTCCTCGCGACGGCCATTCGCATTGGGACTATCGGCGTCAGTCGCTGAATAGAACGTTCCATCCGGCGCCAACATGTCGCGCAAGAGGTAATCGAGGGTTTCACGAACAGTTTGTTCGTACCGTGCTTCGCCGGTCAACTGCGCGGCTTCGAGGTAATCGACGGTGAGTAGCGCATTGTCGTAAAGCATTTTCTCGAAATGAGGCACGAGCCATTGGCCGTCTGTTGCATAACGATGGAACCCGCCTCCCACGTGATCGTAGATACCACCCGCGCGTATATGGTCGAGCGTTTCTGTGGCCATACGCCGAGCTTCACCATCATTGGCGCGCCGGGCGATACGCAATAAGAGGCGAATCGGAAATGACGACGGAAACTTCGGCGCGCCGCGCGTACCGCCCATTACCGGATCGAATCGTCGTGCAGCTTCGACGCGAGCGGTTTCCAAAACGGAAACATTCGGATAATCGCCAGCAGGTTCGGGGGCACCGGCGGATTGAAGCTTTTGAGCGTGAGATTGGGCTTCGGTGGTTATGGATGGGTCTTTGGCAAAACGATCGGCTTGCGCTTGCAGTTGTTCAATAAATCCTGGTCCGCGGCCACGTGCGCCAGCGCGCGGAGGAAAATACGTTCCTCCAAAGAATGGCTCGCGTGAAGCAGTCAACCATACGCTCATGGGCCAGCCGCCTCGTCCGGTGAGCGACTGGACGAAAGCCATGTACACCGCGTCGATGTCGGGACGCTCTTCGCGATCGACTTTGATACACA
>JANORL010000581.1:0-7142 GCA_031415295.1 Polyangiaceae bacterium
GCCGTGCAGCGCAGCGAGGGAGAGTCGGCCGCCAAGGCCAAACTGGAGCGATGAATTCGAGATGTCGTGCTCGAGAAGTAATGTGCCGAATGCACCTTCGTGCCAGCGTAAGTTTCCCGCAACGGTTGCGAATGCAAGTCCTGCGGCAGTCGCGATGGAAGTCTCTCCAACGTGTGCGCCGAGCTGGCAGAAGAGGCCATATTCACGCGCAATCCTAACCATTTCGAGGGCCGGACCAATGCCGCCGATCTTGGCGAGCTTCAAATTGACCCCGTGTATGGCGCCCGCATCGGCTAGACGACGGAGATCCCCTGGCCCCAGAATACTCTCATCCGCCACGATAACCATTGGACTTGCCAGGATTGCCAGTTCGGGGAGCCGGCTATCTAGAGACGGCGGAAGGGGTTGTTCGATTGCCACGATGCCCAGCGCTGAGTAGCGGCGTAATCCGTGCACAGCCTGCTCGAAATTCCATGCACCATTTACATCGACTCGGATCTCCGCGTTTGAACCGACAACGGATCGCAACGAACGAATCGCTGCATCATCCATCAGGGGATCCAATCCGACCTTGAGCTTGAAGGCGGTGAGCCCGGCGGCGACCATTTTCTTTGCAATGGATTCGATTACTGCTGGCGATTCTGCAGGGATGATACCCGTATAGGTGATTTCATTTGCTCGGACAGCGCCGAACAGGTCGACTGTGCGTTGATTTTTAGCGCGGCCGAGAGCATCGAGGCAAGCAAGCTCCAAGGCACATCGTGCATTGTTCACATTCGCATCCGACGCTGCGTTTCCAAGCGACGATTCAAGCTCGTCGATCGAAGAGCAAAGGTTGCGCGGAAGCCGTCTCCATAAATCGCGAAGGGCGTGAAGTGTTCCGTTTGGAGTCGCGCCCCCAACATAGCTTCGAGGCAAGCATTCACCATGGGCGACGATTCCGCCTTCAGCGTGCAACTCGACAATCATCGATTCCGATCCATGACGCGCGTGCGTTGCTTGCGTGAAGGAGCGACGAAAAGGAATGTTGATTCGATGAACTCGGATTGCTGTAATCGAAATGGTCACTAACGAGCCTTTCCAAGCGTGCGTCGCCCGAGCCGTCGCAGGTAAGTGATCAGGTTTTCGAGGCTCAATGGGCAAATGATGATGAGCCCATGCCCGCGGTCATGGTTTGGATTTCGCTCGGCGTAAAATCGTATGAAAGGATCACGCAGTTCTCGTTCTCCAATGGGAGCCACATGGTCATGTAGGCGTCGGTCGACTTTGCGCACGACGCCCGAAGCTGCATCGTACGTCGCACCGTAATAGATTTGCCCGAGTTGGTCGACGAGTTGCTTTATTTCGGGCGGAGTGGTTTGTCCGGGGTTGGGGAAAAAATGCTCGAGATTCCGTGCCATGATGAGGTAGGGCTTGTAGCTGAGCGCGTCACTCCAGAAGTACCAAGGGATTCGTGGTGAGCGAATACGTTGGGTAAGCATCAACCAGGTAACGGTGCGTTGAATGAATTGCTGGCCGCGAAACGCATGTTCAATATACGTCTGACCAAAATAAAGTGTACCTCGTCGACGACCCATCACGTCGACTTCGCGTATGCGGACGCCCGTGAAGCCCACAATACGCCCGCGGTACCTTTCGCGGAAGAGTGCGATTCCGTCGAAATTACGTATGCGCTCCTCGAACTGAGCGCGCGACGTAGAATGGTGTGGGGAATAAAGTTGCCAAAGAATTTCGACGTCGTCATTCTCGAGCTGGGCGGGAGGCTGAATATCGATGGCCGTCATCCGCGTCGCTCCATCCGCATTTGAATACCAGGATATGGTCGCAGTGTAATCGTCGCTTTGGAACTCACCCGTTGCCCTGGAATCTGACGTAGACGCCATTGCTGAAGTAGCGTCGCTAGAACCAAGACCCCCTCGGTCCACGCAAAGCCTTCCCCAATGCACTGCCGAGGACCGCCACCGAACGGGAAATACGCAAATTTGTGCCTCTGTTGCTTTGCCTCCAAGGTGAAATGCTCGGGGTCGAAATGAAGCGGTCGTGCATAATGTCGCCCGTCACGATGCACCAACCATGGCGAGAATATGATGACCGCCCCCGGTTCGAGCTCGTGCCCATCTATTTGAATGGTCTCAATCGCTCGACGAACAAACGCCCATACGGGTGGATGCAACCGCATGGCTTCCGCAAACACTTGCTCGGTGTAGGTTAAATGCTTGTAATCGTCGAAGGATGGCAATCGACCGCAAAGATGACGGTCCACCTCAGCTAGCAACCGCGCCTCAACAGCGGGATGATTGCTGATCTCGTACAGAGCCCACGTCAATGCATTCGCGACCGTTTCGTATCCAGCCATCAAGAGCGTCACGCATTCATCGCGGATTTGCTCGTCCGTCATACTTGCTCCATCGTCTTCCATATCGACTGTCGCCATGAGCATGGCCAAGAGGTCTTGATGGGTTTTCGTGTCTCGGCGTCGCGCGGCGATCATTTCATCGAGGAAATCGCATACGACTTTTCTGGCCGAGATGATTCTCCGCAAGGCGGGAATGGGTAACCACGAAATTTTCTCGAAATATGGCAGCATGAATACCGAGAAACCACGAACGAAGCAATCGACAGCTGTTGCAAAAGCCTGCCCTTCAGTTTCGATGTCGATTCCGAATAATGTATGGCCCACGATGCGCAGAGTCAAATGCTGAATATCTGCGAGAACATCCATCACGGCTCCGTCATGCCATCGTGTCCGGTGCTCGGCGGCAATGGTGACCATCCTCTCGGCATACGCAGCAATGCGCTGACGATGAAAGGCTGGTTGAGCCAGCCTTCGCTGGCGACGATGGAGATCTCCTTCACTCGTAATGAGCCCCTTGCCAAGAAAGCGTGCCGAGCGCTCCACAGCGGGCCCTTTCACGACACTCTTGGCCTGATTGACCAAAACCTCTTTGATGTATTCCGGATCATTGAGCATGAATAAGTCCATCGATGCAGTTCGAAAACGCACGAAGTCCCCTGCTGCGGCAATCTCTTCAAAAAGCTCGAGCGGACGTCGCTGGAGATTGATATCGAAGTAAAACGGATAGGGAAATTCGAGGTGACGAATTGGAAGACGGATCGTCATCGAAATCCTCCACGCGAAGGTAATAGCGATTCTGCCCACGATAGATGCTGAAGCAAGAGAGGAAACACGTCTCGATGTGCACGCTCGCCAATCAGCGCATCGTTGTGGCCATAACCTGGCACGACGATCCGCCGATACAATGCGTCGCCATGGTGCTTGCTCAATAGCTGCCACGTCCGCGCCGTCGTGCCCGGACCAACCACACGATTGTTTTCGCTGTGCAAGAACGTGATAGGGAGCCGCAGCGGAGCGAGATCGGCAAGATAGGTGTGCCCCCGGGCATCACAGATCTCACCGCGCCGGGCGATCATCGCCATCTGAATGAACGGCCGAACGGCGGCGTGTGCGAGTTGGTGACACATTCGTTCATGAGTTGCCGCATTGACGTTTCGGTGGCAAATCATTTCGCCGAAAAGGAGCGCTGCGCGGCGGCACGTCGGATTGTTACAGCGTTCGTCTTTGGAAATGGGATGCAAATGCAGCGCTGCGTCCAGCCAGCGCCATACAGGCGGCTCATCCAATCGAGCGCCCACGGGAATCGTACGCAAACCCAAGACATCGAGCAAGTTGGGAATTCGGGTATGGACTTTCGCCCCGAGGATCGGGGGAGATTCCCAATGCGCAGCCACCTGCATGCATACGAGCGATTCCACGCGCCCGCGTAGATAACCCGCGAGAAGGGATATGAGCAGCGTTTGGGATCCAAGGCAATGAGCCACTACGTGCGCACGGGGTTTGCCCGTGATAGCCGCAATGACCTCGAAGGCTGCTGGATGATCGAATCGCGCTATGTCGTCCAGCGTGAATGTCCGGTCCTCGCCGGTCATTTGCCGATTGCCGCGCCAACGAGGGAGCCACGTGTCGTAGCCAGCAGCGCACAAGGCTTCGACGAGGTTCACCTCGATCGTGTCGAGGTTAAAAATTGCTTCGGTTGTCGAATACCCGTGAAGAAGAACGACAGGGCCGCGGTCTCCGCCGCGATAGCGGATCACTCGAATGACGTTCCCGTCCGCCGTTGATACCTGGTGCGTCTCGGGAAGCGGTGCATGTAGAGAGCGGAGCGGCGCACCGGCGTGGTCCGGGGACAGCCGAATTCCCTCGGACAATGGGCCGCCGTACGTATTCACCATGGTTTTCGCGAAGCTCGCAATGAGGCGCGCGTGCGCATTCACGGCACCTTTTGTCGTCGATGCTCGGACCGCACGCAACGTCGACAGTTGACGGAAAAAATCAGATATCGTCATCCGCAACCGCCCTCGTCCGAATACCTTGGAATCATTATTCGGCCCGTCATGCACGGTAATGTTCAGGGTCGTCGTGTCGCGCCACGGTTCAAGCGCGCCGGCATCGTCATCGCGGAGCAGTTTCCATCCGTCGAGCCAATAGCGACGCCCCTCGATGGTCGCAAGCTGGGCGTGGTACGTCATGCGACGTGCATCCGGCAAACCTGGATCCCGCGCAGATAACTCGAATCTACCCTCGGTGACCCTCATGGGTTCAAGCGAGATTGCGGCGCATGTCGCCGTACCCCACAATCGAGCGCCATGAACGGGATTCGTGGCAAACTCGTCAGCACTTTCAATGCACAAGGTCAACGTCAGCGAGAGCGAAATTCCAGCTTGTCTCCCCAATTCCTCACCACGTGCAAAATCATCCCCGGCATGAGGCGACAGGTGACCGGCCATTCGCTCTGTAAATGTCAGCGCGTCTTGAGAAGGCGGTGTGCGTGAAGGAATGGTCGCGAAATGCGCGGCCTTTCGCGTGCCGTGCTCCTCAATGAAAAGCGCCATGGTCCGTTCGGCCAATGCGGTAATGGTGAGAAGCGGATTCATCCCCAGCGATAGAGGCAGAATCGATCCATCGGCCACATACAAATAGGGATGTGTTTCTGTCCCGTTTTGCGCCGAGAACACTCGCCCAGCATGGTCGACGACGCCATCATCGGCACAATCTGCCATGACGCAACCGCCCAGCGGTTGCATCGTCATCGTACCCGGCATTGGGATGTGCCGTCCGCCAAGCGCCTTGGCCATTCTCTCCATCATCTCACGCGCTTCGCGCTCGGCGCAAAGCGCGCGACCGTCGAGTCCACGGATGCCGATCTCACCGTTTTCCAACGTCATGCGCGCGGAGGCGTCGTCCCGAACCATCAGCAAGAAGTTCATCGTTTCGTCGAGCGCGCGGCTCGGCCCGCGCTCTAGCCAGGAACGCCAGTGTTGCGCGGCATCGTCGATGTTGGTCGTGCCTTTGCCGAGCGCAGCAACGCTCTTCATTGCCGAAAGGCACGCCAAAATAGTTCGCATACCCGAATTGGCCCAATGGGGATGTGCGCCGTCTTCGACGGTAATGTGTACATCGTTGGACGTCGTCAGCTCGAGTGCAGTGGTAATGCTCGGGCCGACGGGCGGGCCGGAATCATCGGCGGATGCATTGCCGCGGCAGCCGCGCGGAGTGCCCGTATCATACGCAAAGGACAGTATGTTCCCATTGCGGCTGATTCGCCGACCGACGTGCGTTGATAGCGATAAACCCGCTTCACGGGAGCGCAGGAGGATTTCCGTCGTACCCAGGACTCCGGCCGACAAAACGACACTCGTTGTCGAGATCCAAAGCGGAGGTGCGTCAAGCGTGTCACGGCCAACGCGCGGCACGTTGCAGCACACGAGCCACCGAGTGCCTCGACGCTCAAGGCGCGTGCAGGCAATGCCTGTGAAGAGCCTGGCGCCATGAGCTACCGCGTCGGCAAGATAAGTCGTCGTCAATGTGGCTTTCGCTCCGCGATTGCAGCCAGAATTACATTCGCCACAGCCATTGCAAGCCTCCACTTCGACGCCGACATGATTTCGACCACGATCGAAATAGACGCCAATGGGCGGATGCCGAATGGTTGCTCCGATCGACGCGGCGACCTCGCTCAATGCCTCCGCTTTGTGCAATCGAGGTGAGGAAGTGGGATAAGTTTTTCCACCGAGCATTCGTTCGGCGCGGCGGAAACCTTCTTCCAATAGGCCACCGTGATCGTCGCGTATTTCTCGAGGCCACGCATGATTCGCTAAAATCTCCGTGCTCGGGCGCAGAACCACTCCACTATTGATGAGCGACCCTCCGCCGAGCCCGCAACCAGTCCCAACGATTCCGTCCTCTCCGACGAAAAGCTGGTAAAGGGAATCAGGCGGTCCAAGTGTTCCATGTTTTCCAGAAACGCGAGTTCCGCGGGTGACTTCGGCGAGCGATGATGGAAAGTCGCCAGGCAAATACTCGCGACCACGCTCGATGACGCACACATTAAATCCGGCGTGTGCGAGGCGGCAAGCGGCAACTGCGCCACCGTAGCCCGAGCCGATGACCGTGACGTCGACGTTGACATCAAGGTCCCATAGGGGGCTACTCAGCCGTGGAGGACGCGGATATTCCAATGTCACAAAGACCCGATATCATGGTCTGTCGTTTTTTGAAAGGGGTCGTTACGGGGAAGCCAATCGTTTCCGGTCGCGTGGGGTGGGTTAAAACCCTGAACATTCATCCCATTTCCTGCGCCATGCGTGGAGAGCCACGGCGTATCAATCGAAAAAACGCCCCGCCATAATTGCCAGTCCGGCGGCAAACGGAGTTGGGTCGTCGAGCGCCACCGTAGCCTCGCCAAACCTTCGTTGTGCAACGCGAAACGTCCAAAAACGTCGGCACGAATAAAAAAGGGCCGCGGGTGAACATTTCGGTTCCCACGCGGAAGTTTGCGCCGAACATAAAGTGCAATTCGTCATAGGTTGGTGATGGATTCGAGAAAAATAGGGTGGAGGTCAAACCGCCGCAAAATCGAGCGATGTCGCGTACCAGCAAAACGAACCCACGAACGGAACAGAATGTAGGCGAATGGATTCGGCCGTTTTCGAGGACGGGAACAATTGCGATGTCCAGGACCCCTCCAATTCGACGTGCAAGTCAGGCAAGTGGCGCGAAGGGACGAATCCGAGCATCAAGTGCGGTCCAATGTTGAGTTCGGAATAAATACCCGAGTTGACGG
>JANORL010000582.1:0-8009 GCA_031415295.1 Polyangiaceae bacterium
GACGACCTCGATGTTGTGGCGATCGATGATTTCGGTGATGAAATGCGTCTTGTCGACGTATTCGTATCCGTGTTCACGAAGCTTGCGGAAGTCGCTGGTACCGATGGGGATGAGGCGGATCATTGTTGGCTCGTGGGAGAAGGTCTGGCGCGAGCATCGCACCGGTTTGCGACGAGGTCAAGTTTGGCGTGTACGAACGTGTAGCGGAGGAAGGTGCCTTTTTGCGCCTCACCCCCCAGCCCCATAGGCGTTAAGAGAAGACCCAAATTCATCTCTTGCGTCTTCATGTCTTCGTACATTTGTGCTGATTTCGACTTGCGCACGAATCTGTCGTCGTGCAGGGGTTGTTGTCATTGCAGCCAGAACCGCCGGCAGCGCTCGAAATTGGTGGAATCACCATGCAGCGTAAAAACCGGCTTCCCGTGCGATTCGAACGCATTGGGCAAGGATCCCCCGACGTTGGCTCGACGGGCATTCTCGCCACGTATACGGCCGGCGCTCGCGAAGTCGCCATGGTGCTCACGAGCGGAGAAAGGTGTTTGGCCTGGTCAGGGCACCGTATTGATTCGAGCGACTACGAGCGAATGGGAAAATCGCTGGACGACGAATAAATAGACCGCGACGATTCTTGATGAAGAGGGTGTCTATCAGGCGTCGCGAGCGTTGTGATGCTAGGTGGCTGGTGTCAAACTGCTGCGCACCCGAAATCGTCGGTCGACATCGCTCGAAATCCAGGAGGATTCCTCGCTCCGTCGCCCTAGCTTCCCCTTCTTCTTGCATTTGTCCCGTCAATTGTATAGCCTCCTGCCCCATATGCCGGGCATGTACATCCTCGAAACCAAATCCGAACCCGAGCCTCTTGATTTGCCCAATTTGGCTGGTGTGCTTCTCTTCGTCCTTTGTTATGACGATCTTTGCGCAGCCGAATCCATGGCCTTGACGCCGTTCGCTCGCGATCGCTCTCAATTGGATATTGGCCGTGCTTCACAGCCAGGTCCCCCGCAACTCGACGCCCGCACTCTTCTTTTATCGGATCCTTTCGTTTCACGGACGCATGCTCGGGTGACACGTCATGGTGTCGTCGACTTGATTGAAGATCTTGGAAGCAAACAGGGCACATTCGTCAATGATGTGCGTATCGGACAACCGATGCCACTCGCGGACGGAGATTGCATCGAAATAGGTCATTCACTTTTTGTTTATCGCCGCACCGATCCTTTCATAGCCGTTCGCCTTGGCAACAATGAATCCAAGACCATGCATGGCCCGACCGCAACCCTGTGTCCCGAGGTGATTCGAGTTTCCAACGATTTGGAGCGAATTGCCCGCAGTGATCAACCTGTTCTCATTCTCGCTGAAACGGGCGCTGGTAAAGAAATCGCGGCCCACTTCGTGCACCAAAAAAGTGGAAGAACGGGCGCATTCGTGGCCATCGATTGCGGGGCAATCCCTCCGCATTTGGTCGAAGGCGAGTTGTTTGGACACAAACGCGGGGCCTTCAGTGGTGCCCATGAAGAAAGAATCGGCCGAATTCGCAGCGCCGAAGGGGGCACGGTGTTTTTGGATGAAATCGGCAATATGCCTCTCCAAGCCCAAGCGAGTTTATTACGTGTGGTGCAAGAGCGGGAAGTGATTCCGGTCGGAGCGGACAAGGGCAAACCCGTGGATGTCCGATGGGTGGCTGCGACCAATGCAGATTTGTTTTCGGAAAATAGTGGATTTCGATCGGATTTGCGGGCGAGGCTTTCGGGATACGTGGCGCAACTACCGCCCTTGCGCAAAAGGCGTGAGGATCTCGGTTTTTTGTGTGCGTTTTTGCTGGCCAAATACGGCGTACGTTCGGCATCGATCACTAGAAATGCCGCACGAGCGCTCTTCGCGAGCGATCTGCCAGGCAATGTTCGTGAGCTGGAACGAACCCTGGCCAGTGCCGCCGTGCTCATGGGCGATGGCCCCATCGATGTGCAGCATTTGAGTGTATTGTCCGCGAAGGCCGCAACGGAGAAGGCATCCACCGTAGCGAACGCCATGCCCACGCCGTCGAACGTCGAAAATGCCGTAGTATTAGAAGACGAGCGAGCGAGACCCTACACGCGGCGGCCGTCGAAAGCCGATATCGAAGAGGCGTTGGTCAAGGCGAAACGAATCCAAAGTGAAGCGGCACGGCTGCTCGGTGTGCACGAACGTCAATTGGCACGATGGATGGACGCCTACGGCATCGAGCGGGCTAAGCGTGGGGCATTGAAGAAAGAGTAGACGTCTGGACGTCGTCGACGATGTCTGCGCTTGTCTGGACTTGTCCGCACTTATCTGGACTTGTCTGGACGAGACCACGTCGTCCGTAACGCTTGCTGTGGATGACGGGAAGCACCGACGGCGACTATCACGTGTTTTCCTGGGAAATGTTTAGCGTGAAAATGTGAGCCCGCTATTTGGGCGGATGATTTGCAATGGCCATACGCTGGCCCTTGTTTTGCACAATGAATTAAGCTCGTAGGCCTTGCGCAGCAAGCACTACGTACTTCAGCCCAAACAACACGGAGTTACTCATGTCACAGAGCATTATCGAAACCACCATCTTCGATGTGGTGAAGGACTTCTCGGGTACCAACCCGAGCGGCGTCTGGAGCTACGGCAAGGGGACGGTCGGGGGGCAGTTCGAGGCGTACCCGAACTTCAAGACCGACAAGGTCGACTGGTGGATGGGTTCGGAACCGTGGCACTCGGTCTACAAGAACAACAGCAGCGTCGCGGTCCAGCTCTCCGGAGGGCTGTTGGTCCAGCCAGGCATTCTGGTGCAACACCCAGGCGACAAGAGCGATCACCTCACCATCGTCCGGTTCACGGCCCCGCAGGACGGCACGTACGGCGTGTCCGCGAAGTGGACCACCATCGACGAGCAGGCGAAGAAGACCTGGACCTGGGTGGTCACCAACGCGGCGAGCGTCACCGGCAAGACGTACGACTTCACCCCGCCGGGCTTCAAGGAGATCCACACCGTCGGGATCACGGGCTATCGCCAGTCGGTCGCCTTCACCCGCGACATCGCGATGAAGAAGGGCGAGATCCTGTCGTTCGAGGTTGGCAACGGTGGTGACGGGTACCTGGACGACTCTGTGCAACTCGAGCTGAAGATCACCAAGCAATAGCGGGCAAAGGGGCCTAATCGGGCCGCTCGATGTCGAGGGGCCCGATTCATTTTCGTCGAAGCGATTTCGTCGGCTGGACAGCCGATGGGTCGCACGTCGTTGCACAAGAAGTCCGAGCTCGACCAGCCATTGAAGTGACCGTTCACGCGTCACGCACCGCCCGCCCCGCAACCCCTGAACGTTCGTCCGCCAACGTCGAAAAGTGCGACTTGGACAAACGACTTCCACGTTCTACTCCTCCCCATACATTTCGATATGAACCACCCCTTTTCGTGCAGTAAACGGCGCACGGATAAGGATCTGCGTTCATTCGCGCGGACGCACGGGGCAACAAACCATCATGCCAAGGAAGAGTAGACGTCCGGACGTCGTCGTCGATGTCTGCACTTGTCTGGACTTGTCTGGACATGTCTGGACGAGACCACGCAGTCCGTAACGCTTGCTGTGGATGACGGGAAGCACCGATAGCGACTATCACGCGTTTTCCTCGGAAAAATGCGGCGTTTATCAGGCTGGCACGACCGTTGCTTAGTGAGTTGTCATCGACCGCTGCACTGCCCTTGATGCTCTCTCGCACGAAGGCAGGCGACAAGGTCAACGAAACGCGAAAATCGTCGCGTTTACGAATTGGTTTGTCCTCGAATCACCACTGGAAAAAATGCCATGAAACTCATCAATACGTCAGCCAAGTCCTCAGTGCCCTGCTCTTCTTCCTCGAAGAAAGGCGGCGTTTCCCGATTGCAGTCGCTCCTTTCCCCACAGAATCTTATGAATCGACCTCTGCGCTTCGGGCGTCTCTGCGCCGCCGTCATGGCGAGCGTTCCGATGCTCCTCCTCGCGCTGCCAGGGGTGGCGCTCGCAGATTCGCTCACGTACGACGCCGCGGCCGACTTCAACGAGCAAAACCCCAACGGCGTGTGGAGCTACGGCTACGGCTCGGTTGGCGGCGACTTCACGGCGAGCCCCGACTACGGGGTCTCCGGTGCCTTCGCCCACCGCGGTGGCGGCACGACCTCGGACGGCTGGCGTGGCCTCCACAAGAATCTCACGGCTCAGGCCCAGCCGCGCCACACCGGGCTCGTGTTCGCGCCGCACGCCCTGGTGATGCACCCGGGCAACAGCGCCAACCCCCTCAGCAAGATCCGCTTCACCGCGCCGACGGCCGGTTGCTACGACGTCGACGTCACCTGGACCAACATCGACCAGCAGGCCAAGAAGACTCGCCCCATGCTCTACACCAACGCCGTGGGGGGCTTCGCGGAGCTCTTCGCTCAGGACATGGTCGGCTACGCGGCCACTGCTTCGTTCGCCGAGATGATCGCGCTCGACGCCGGCGAGATCCTGTCGTTCGAGCTCGGCAACGGCGGCGATGGCTTTGACGACGACTCGGTCGACATCGAGCTGTCCATCACCGAAGCCAGTTGCCCCATCGTCTACGACGCCGCGGCCGACTTCAACCCCGGCGCGCCGTCGCAAGACGAGCTCGTTTTCACCGACGGCACGTGCTCGCAAGGCTTCGACCTCATCACCCCCAATGAGGCCCGCGAGCGCACCGCCGAGCTGTGTGACATGCTCGGCACCTGGTACATCGTGCGCCTCGCCAACGGCGGATCCATGGGCGGATCCGGCTACGGCTGCACGGTCTTCGACAACGACACTCGCGGCATGGGGGCGTCGCTCTGCACCAGCAATGACGGCAACGGCAACAATGGCTGGTCCTACCTCTACGACGCCGACGGCAGCGGTGCGTACTCCGAGATGTCGATCGGCGTCGACTTCTGGGGCGGGACCAACCAGTGGAGGGATCCGAGCTGCACCGAGGCCGTGTTGTCGGCCCAGTACGGCGTCGTGCTGGCCCACCCATCGGGCTGCGGCGGTTGGACGGCGCTGGCCTGGGAGGCTCCCGCCAACGGCGTGGCCAACATCCACGTGGCAGCGGGCGAGAACCCGGGCGGCGGCGGATCGGGCGTCGACCTCGAGCTCCGCGACGACGCCGGCACCCTGCTGTTCTCCCAGTACGACACCGAGCTGGGCGTGACCTACGAGTACAACGATGTCACGCCGGTCGTCGCGGGGGAGCGCGTGTACCTGCGAGTCGCCTACGGTCCCGGAGGCACGTGGTGCGACACCACCGTGCTCGACTTCGACGTGATCTTCACGCCCAACAACTAGGCCACGACGCACACGAGCGCTACGAGCGACGCCCCCGCTCCCCTCTTTGGGGCCGGGGCGTCTGTCCGCGCAGCGTATGTCCGAGACCCGGGTCATTACGGTGAACCTGCGCGGGCCACTGTGGCGGGGTATGCTTTGCGACTGCGGCATTTGCACCTTGCGTTCGTCCCAGCTTTGCGGTCAGCTCGATCCGCAAAGCCCAGGACACGTCGCCATGACCAACCCGCAAGGTGGAAAAGATCCCCGAAATCCATCCCTTGTTTCCACGCACAACGTGGAACGCAAAGCGGATGCGACTATGACCGTCGCGCCGGATGCAACCATGTCGGTCGGTCCAGACGCACCCGAACCGCACGTCCCCGTCGTCACGACGAATGTTTTGCGCCTTCCCGAGCGTTACCGAGACCTTGGTCGGCTTGCCGCCGGTGGTTTCGGCGAAATTCGCCGCGTGCAGGATATTTTGCTGGATCGCGTGGTCGCCATGAAGCTCGTGCGCAGCGACGTCGCAGGCTCCGGTCGCCGCGAAGCACGGTTTGTCGCGGAAGCGAAACTTACCGCGGGTTTGGAACACCCCGGCATCGTGAGCGTGCACGATCGCGGCTTACTCGACGATGGTCGGCAATGGTTCACGATGCGCGAGGTACGTGGTCGAACGCTCGGTGACGTCATCGATGAAGTGCATGCCGCTGTGGGGCCGGAAGGCTTTCGCGAAACGGCGTCAGGCTGGACGTTCCGTCGGCTGGTCGACGCGTTTGCCCGCGTCTGTCAAGCCGTCGCGTTTGCGCACCGGCGCGGAATCGTGCATCGCGATCTGAAACCCGACAACATCATGGTCGGCGAGCTTGGCGAAGCACTCGTCATGGATTGGGGCCTCGGTCGGCGCGTCGATGCGCGTGAAGACAACCGCGACGAACCCGCCGCGGACCAAGCCCATCCGCAGCTCACGCAATACGGCGACGTACTCGGGACACCCGCGTACATGCCACCCGAACAGGCCTTGGGGCAGCTCGATCGGCACGGTTTTCCGAGTGATGTGTATGCGCTCGGAGCGGTGCTGTATCACCTCCTTGCAGGAGAACCGCCGTACCAAGGCGCAAGCGCGTTGGCGGTGCTGCGGCAGGTGGTGGTTGGATCGCCGCGATCGGTTGTCGAGGCAGCCGCGGGAAAACCCATTCCGGAGGAATTGTCGGCGATCTGCGATAAGGCGATGGCGCGCGAAATGGGCGCACGGCACGCGGACGCCGAAGCCCTTTCGCGTGACGTGTTTGCGTGGCTGGACGGAGCGCGCCGACGGGAACAGGCGCTTGCCGTCGTCGCCAAAGCACAAGCCATGGAGCCGGAGATCGCGGCGCTTCGTACGGGGGCGCAGGTCAAGCAAAAGGAGGCCCAGGAAAAACTCGATGGAGTGCGGCCATTTGACCCAGTGGACAAGAAAGAGCCTGGTTGGGCGCTGGAAGACGAGGCCAACCGGCTGGACGTGGTGGCCGCCTTGCGCGAGGCCGAGTGGCTGGAGACGCTGCAAGGCGCGTTGACAGTGGATCCAGATCTGCCCGAGGCGCACGCGGCATTGGCCAATCACCACCGCGACGAACTGCTGATTGCGGAACGCGCGCATCGGGAGGCGGATGTTGTGCGTGCCGAGGCAGGCTTGCGAGCGCACGATCGCGGGCAATACGCGGCGCTGCTGCGTGGCGAAGGACGGCTGTCGCTCGTGACGGATCCGCCGAACGCCGAGGTGATTCTAGAGCGGTACGTGGAGCGCGGAAGACGGCTCGTGCCAGAAGTGGTTGGCACCTTGGGGAGGACGCCGCTGCGGGAAGTGCCGCTCGAAAAGGGCAGTTATCGACTACGAATCCGCGCACCGGGGCGGGCCGAAGTGTTTTACCCGGTGCTGATCGAACGAGGTGACCATTGGGACGGCGTGGCGCCTGGGGAAGCAGAGCCGTATCCAGTTGTGCTGCCACGCGAGGGCGAACTGGGGCCGGACGATTGTTACGTGCCGGCGGGGCTCAGTTGGATTGGTGGCGAAGTGGGAGCTGCCGACACGTTGCCGCCGCGGCGTATCTGGGTCGATGCATTCGTGTTGCGCCGCTTCCCCGTCACCAACGCCGAGTACCTGGAGTTTCTCAACGATCTGGTCGCGGTGGGTCGCGAGGCCGAAGCCCTCGAAGCGTGCCCCAGGGCGCAGTCAAGCATGCCGCAGGCGTCGGGAGAGCTGGTGTTGGTGCGTGACACGACTGGACGGTTCGGGCTCACGGCTGTACCGGGCGACTCAGCGGGGCAGATCTGGCGGCCGAGATGGCCTGTTGTGTTGATGGATTGGTATGGAGCCACGGCGTACGCCCGGTGGGCCGCCGAGCGCTCTGGGACGCCATGGAGGTTGTCCAACGAGATCGAGAGAGAAAAGGCCGCGCGCGGCGCGGACGGTCGACATTACCCATGGGGCTACCACTTCGATGCGACGTGGGCCTGTGTGCTCGACACCTACGCGAGGGATCCGAGGCGCGACGACGTCGATCGGTATCCCCTCGACGAGAGCCCCTACAGCGTGCGCGGGCTGGCTGGCAACGTGCATGACTGGTGCGAAAACGTTTGGACGCACGAAGGGCCGGACGTGGTGGGAGGGCGATTGCGACGCTCAACGACGACGAGCCACACGCAAGCACTACGCGCAGCGCGCGGCGGCTC
>JANORL010000583.1:0-2226 GCA_031415295.1 Polyangiaceae bacterium
CGACGTCGCTGATGCGTTCGTCAGAAATGCGACGAGGAGCACCCGGACGGGGTCTATCGTCGAGTCCGGCGAGTCGTTCCTGGACGAACCTTCGTCGCCACTTGCTTGCTGTGCTCGGTCGGATGCCCAGGTCTTGGGCGATGGCTTGTGTGTCGCGACCCGCCGCAGCGCCAAGAACGATGGCCGCTCGTCGTGCCCGCTTGTTCGTTGATTCGTCGGACGTCGAATGGCACGTCGAATTGCACGTCGAATGGCACGTCGAATTGCACCTCAACGTAGAGGCCCACGCCTCGAGTGTCGTGCGTTCGTCAACGGTGAGTTGAAAAGGGAGGGGGTTCATCACCCCGTATCTGTGCGGAGGGGGAGGGGAACCCGAGAAAAAGTAGGGGACGAGGAATGTTTAGAAAGTGCCGCGAAATCCAGCGGATCCGACGCCAACCCATGGCTCGATGTGCAGCGATGTCTTTGCCGGTTGCGGAGCTGGTTGCGACTTCGAGCCAAGTACAAGGAGCACGACACCCGTGGCTAACGCTGCCCCACCGATGGCAAACGTCGCAGCTGACACGTTCCGGGATGTTTCGAAGTTGGCGACCCGCTCTTGAAACGCGGACGAACTGCAGTTTACGCCTGGTGCGGCTTCCCCACCGCTTGGGCATCCATCCGCTGCGAGGTCATCCAATTGGTTGAGTGCCGAGATCCCCGCTGCTGTTCCTATGATCCCGAAGACTCCGCCGACGCCGAGCGCGACAAACCCACCGACTTTCTTGGCGTTGATGGGCGGCTTCTTGTCAGGTTTGTTCGGACCAACCAGTTGTCCTGAGTTCGCACCCGTCTTCGGCTCGAGCTCGAGGACGACGCGGGAAGCTTGTTTTTCGGTGACCGATACTTCTTCAAGATCCGCATGCGTTTCGGTCATCGCGCCGATCTTGTGGTCGCCGGGGTTGACGAGCGTTTTGACGCCAATCAGCGCTTTGGGAACGGGTTTGCCGTCGAGCAGGACGATGGCTTCATTCGCCCCGGGGCCTTGAACGGCAATTTCTATGGACGGAATACGGGGCATCAGCGTCTGCAGCTCGTTGCGTGCTGCTTCTTGCGCGGATCGAAATGCTTCCGGGGATTTGTCATCGACCGCGGTGTTCATGCACGTTCGATAACGCTCGGCGGCTTCGATGAGTCGTCCCAGTTTGTCGAGGGACCGCGCCGCATGTAGGGTGATCGTCGGAGCCTGGATGATGGTTACCGCGCGATCGAACCGATCGAGCGCTTCGGCGTATTTCTTCTGCTCGAAGAAAGTCATGCCTTCATCAGCAAGAGCACGAGCCGTGGCGCGCATCTGATCATCGACCGGCTGAGCCCCCACCGGTGCTGCATAGAGCATCGTGCTCACAAGCACTGCACCGATCATCTTCGACAACCGCATCGTTTTTCTCGTGCTCCTTCGAGTTTGTCCGCGAGGGTCAGAAACCCCAGCCGTCCTTCTTTTTTGTCGTCGTCTTTTTCGTCGAGGTCGGCTTGGTAATGATTGGTTTTACCGTGGTCGTCGACGTCGCAGGAGCATCCGCTGTTTCGCCGGTGCTCGTGGCACTTGCCGTGGCCACAACAGAAGTGGTCGGCGCGGCCATTGATGATGAGAGCGGCGGTGTCGCGGTAGGCGTTGCTCCACTCGCTGCAACGGTAGGATCAGTCGTTGACGGTCCGCCAGTCGACACGAAAACACCCGCGGCGATTACGGCAACGAGGAGCGTTGCGACAAACCCGACGATTACGGCTGGTCGTTTGCTCTTGTTCCCACCTGCACCCGACATGACGGCAGCCGCCACACCTGGATGCGTCATCGTATTTGCGTTCAGAGGCGGTGGTCTTGCCGCGGCGATTCCATCCAAACCGAGAAGCGATATCCGATTCTGCGGAGGCACGACGATGCGCGGCATCGAGGTTCCCGTCATGCCCAAACTGATGAGACCCGAACCTTCTGGAGAGAGAAGGAAACGCAACGATTCAGCGAGTTCTCGAGCGGATTGGAAACGTTCTTGTGGCTCGCGCGCACACGCTTTGGCAAACCACGCGTCGAAACCATCAGGAAGTGGCACGCCAGAAGCGGCGACAGCTTGCGATGGAATCGGCAACGGACGCGCGCAGATCTGCACGATGAGATCACCAAGTGCTTCACTGTCGAAAGGTCTCGCGCCGCAGATGCATTCGAATGCAATCACGCCGAGCGACCAG
>JANORL010000584.1:0-5563 GCA_031415295.1 Polyangiaceae bacterium
TTAAGGGCACCTGCCTGGCCGCCAGGTGTTGGTGGTAAAAGCATCTAGAAACCACGTGGAATTCGTTTGGCACGGCGCGCGCACTACACGCGTGCGTGGATGCTTCAGGAGAGCGACATGCATTGCGTGCGAATGGGTACCGGTACGAGCGTCATCGGCCCGGGGAAACCGTCCTGGCACGCGTCTGTGCAATGGTGCCACCTTCACGATTTTACATGGTCCGGTTTCATGGTGTAATGGCGCCGAATGCGGCATTGCGTGAACAAGTCGTAGCGTCGGCGAAGCCGTACGTACCGCCCAATGAGACGCTCGCGCCAAACCCATTGCAGTTGTCGTTGTTTGGCAAGGTCTTCGATGATCCGGAAACCGATGTGCGTCATGCGCGTACCCAATCAAACGTCGACGAGGCGCTCAGAAAGCTACGCTTTGCGTAAAACAGCGGAAGATCGGAAGGCGTTGAAGTTTTTTTCGATCTACCAAGCAACGGACGTCGTATGGAAAGCTGGAGTGACTGTGTGCTCGCATCGAGCTAACCCTTTGCTTGGGAATTGTATGAATCGAACGAACGCGTTTGTGGTTGTTTTTCTGGGTGTGTTGTTCAACGCGATTGGCTGCGATCCCGTGGAACCGCGAGGGTATGGCGGTGCTGCTGGAAAGGGCGGCGAGGCTGGAATGGGCGGCGAGGCTGGAATGGGCGGCGCATCGTGCGTGCCTGTTGACGACAACAACGCCTGCACCGACGATGTTTGCGAAAACAATCTTTCTGTCCACAACCCCACGCCTGCGGGCAGCGTATGCTCGATGGGCGGCACGTTATGCGACGGCATGGGCGCTTGCGTCGAATGCCTCGCCGCGACCGATTGCGCAGGCATGGATGACGCGTGCCAAACACGCACCTGCGTCCAAGGTGCTTGCGGGCTCGACTTTACCGCGATGGGCACAGCATTGCCCGTGCAAACCACTGGCGATTGCAAAATCGACGTGTGCGACGGCAATGGCGTCAAGGTCAGCCAAAACGACGACGCGGATCTGCCCGACGATAGCAATCCTTGCACCAATGACGTGTGCACGGCTGGGATGCCATCGAATCCCACCAAGGCGCAAGGCACCGTTTGCGGCCTAAACCTTGTATGCAATGCGATGGGTAATTGCATTGGTTGCAACTCGACGAACGATTGTCCTGGTGTGGACAACGAATGCCAGGCGCGGACGTGTACCGGCGGGATGTGCGGGACATCGTTTACCGCAGCGAATACGCCGGTGGCGATGCAGACGCCATCGAATTGCCTGAAGGCTGCGTGTGATGGCAATGGCAACGTCGCCGATATTGTCGACAATGCTGATTTGCCGATCGACGATGGCAATGCGTGCACGGACGAAGTCTGTAATGCGGGCATGCCAGCGCATCCTGCGAAAGCAAATGGCTCGGTCTGCACGGATGGAAGCGCGTGCACGATAGCGGACACGTGTCAATCGGGGTTGTGCACAAGCGGCTCGTCCGTTGTGTGCGCAGCGAGTGACCAATGCCATGTCGTTGGCACCTGCAATCCAGCGGATGGTATGTGCTCGAACCCGAACAAAGCGAATGGCAGCTCGTGCAACGACGGCACGGCGTGCACCATGGCCGACGTCTGCACGGGCGGAATATGCAGCGGCAGTCCATTCACGTGCACACCCTCGACCTGCCAGCAAAGCTCGACGTGTGACGGCATCGGCGGTTGCACGGTGGTGAACAAGCCGGGCGGGACCGTGTGCACGGACGACGGCAATCCATGCACGAGCGATACGTGTGACATGGCTGGAAGCTGTGCGCACCCGACGGTGGCCAACGGGACGCCGTGCGGCGGCGGGCAGGTGTGCAACGTTGGATTATGCGGCTCGGGCTGCTCGATCAATGCGGTGTTTTACCCGCCGAACACGCCGAACCCAGCGAACCCGTGCCAGGTATGCAACCCGGCGTTGTCCACGACCACGTGGTCGAGCCAGGCCAACGGTTTTGCCTGCACCGACGGCAATGCCTGTACGCAAACCGATACCTGCCAAGCTGGCACATGCACCGGGGCAAACCCCGTTACATGCGCGGCACTCGACCAATGCCACGTGGCTGGCGTCTGCAATATGGCGACGGGCACGTGCTCGAATCCGAACAAGCCCAACGGCAGCGCTTGCTCTGACGGCAACGCCTGCACGCAAACCGATACGTGTCAGGTGGGCGCATGCACCGGGGCAAACCCCGTTACATGCGCGGCACTCGACCAATGCCACGTGGCTGGCGTCTGCAATATGGCGACAGGCACGTGCTCGAATCCGAACAAGCCCAATGGCAGTGTCTGCACGGACGGCAACGCCTGTACGCAAACCGATACGTGTCAGGCTGGCACCTGCACCGGGGCAAACCCCGTCACCTGCGCGCCTGGCTCAGCTTGTACCGGTGGCACCTGCATGCTCGTGCCGTGCACCGGGACGTTAACGCTGTCGAGTATTCAGTTGCCGGCAGGCCTGGCGCCCTACTCCGTCACGGCGGCGGATTTTAATGGCGATGGCGCGATCGATCTCGCCGCCGCGAACAACGGCGGTAACACGGTCAGCATATTCCTGAACAACGGTAACGGTACTTTCGCGGCGAAGGTCGACTATCCCTCGGGCACGAACCCCTACGCGGTCACGGTGGGGGACTTCAATGCAGACGGCAAGTCGGACCTCGCCGTCGCGAACAACGGCAGCAACACGGTCAGCGTGCTGCTCAACAACGGCAACGGTACTTTCGCACCCAAGGTCGACTACGTCACGCCACTCAATCCCCGCGCGGTCACGGCCGCGGACTTCAATGGCGATGGGAAGCCTGATCTTGCCGTCGCGAATTGGAACGGTAACAACGTGAGTGTGTTCCTCAACAACGGCAATGGCACCTTTGCGCCCAAGGCCGACTACGGAACAGGCATTCAACCCCGCTCGGTCGTGGCGGCGGACTTTAACGGCGATGGGAAGCTCGACCTTGCCACCGCGAACTATGGCAGCTCCGATGTGAGCGTGCTGTTCAACAACGGCAATGGCACCTTTGCTGCGAGCATGACCTACCTGCCTGGTAACCAACCCATCTCGATTGCAGCAGCGGACTTCAATAGCGATGGCAAACCCGACCTCGTCACTGCGAACTTCACGGACAACACGGTCAGCGTATTGCGTAACAACGGCAACGGCACATTCGCTGTCAAGGTTGATTACCCTGTCGGCATGGGCACCTCTTCGGTCACAACGGCGGACATGAACAACGACGGCAAGGCTGACCTCGTCACTGCGAACCAGAACAGCAACACAGTGAGCGTACTGGTCAACAACGGTAGCGGCATTTTCGCTGCCAAGCTCGACTACCCTACGGGCAGTCAACCCAGTTCGGTCGTCTCGGCGGATTTCAACGCCGACGGCAAGGCCGACCTCGCGACTGCGAACAGCGGCGGTAATACTGTGACGGTCCTGCTCAACACCTGCATGTAACACGACCCGCGCGCGTGTAGCGTTCCATCCAAGAACGCCGCACGCGCCACTTCGGCATTCCCTCCACAACATCGAATACTTCGTCCAGCGTCGAGTGCGACGGCTGGGAGGTCGCGCCTACTCCTTGACTTCCGAACCCTCGTTTTTGCGGTGCCAGGACGTTCGTTCGCAGTTTTACCTGGCTTAGTTGGAATGTTGCGGAGCTTGGGTGGAATGTTGCGGAGCGTCGTTGGTCCGTGACCACGCTTCGTTACATGAATGGCTTGCATTGCCGCGAGGAGCACCTGGACGTTTACGCTTTGACACGCACAGCCGGCATCGCCGCAATCTTGGTCGAACAGCCGTGTGCATGGCAATTTGATGGAGTCGTTGCGTTGGTTGAGAATCTCGAGGTATTTCTACATGTCGAGCGTATCCTTGATACCATCGATATTGTAATTTTTGCAGGAGGTCGACTTTCGGATCTCGCGCGTTTGTGGCTTAAGTCGCCCGCCATGGCAAGCGCCCGGTACGTACACCTGGGCGCTTACGACCCAGTCGGGCTTGACGAATACCTGAAACTTGATAGCGCCTGTCCGGGTCGAACCACGCTGCACGTGCCCAAAGACTTCGAGGAACGATTGCGACGTTTTGGAAAACCTGCGCTGCTCGCCGATTCCATTGCAGTCCTAGATCGACTACGGCGCGCGGCAAATCCGAAAATTTCTGAAATCATCCGTACTCTCGACCGATATGGATGCGGACTGGAGCAAGAAGCGCTGCTGCTCCCGGTTGAAATGGCGCTTGCGCTACCAAAATAGCGTCATAAATTCTTTTTCAAGATGGCGCTTCAATGACACGAATTGGCGCACCCCATAGCGGCGCAACCCAAGAGCGCCCCTATGGTTTTGTGCACCCACTGGTCAACTTGAAACCGCTCGATCCGGCGTCCCTTCGACCGCTGGTCAATTGACCAACGCTCGTTCGCACGTCGGATCGTAAGCTGGTGAATTGACCAACGCTCGTTCGCACGTCGGATCGCACGCTGGTGAATTGACCAGCGCACAAATTCCCATCGGATCGCACGCTGGGCGAGTTGACCAGTCTCCAATTCTGCTCGGATCGCAAGCTGGTTGGTTGAGAAGCCACCAAATCCACGTCGGATCATCTGCTGGCGAACTGACCAGCACTCGAACCGACGCGCCGACGACGGCCGGTCAACTCACCAGCGCTCGTTCCATTGCCGGATCAAGCTCCATAAAACCGTTTATGAGTGTTTTCCGCCTGTTTTACTTGGTTCGACCGCATCGCGGACGAACCAATGTAAGGGTCAAGGGGCACTGCCCCTTGCGCGGGTGCAGGGGCGCGGAGCCCCTGCTTCCTGGGTCACTCAGCCGCCGTCTTTAGGCAACGGACTCACGGGATTGGGCGTAGCTGGATCGGTTGATTCCGATTCGTCGGCTTTGCGGAAATCGAAAAAGATGAATCGCGCCAAACCTTTGCCGGCGCGTCCGAGCGTTTTTTCGACGTTTTTGCGTTCTTCCCACAAGGTATCCACGACGTTTTTGCGCGCATTCATTTCGGCGCCGAAAAGCGTATTGACTTGTTTTTCACCATCGCTGAACGCTTTCGCGGCAGGTGCGACGACGGGAATGACTGTATCGAGCAAGGCGAGGACATCGTCTTTGACCGGCACGTTCGAGTCGGCAATGGCGATCCGCAAGTCCGTGGCAATCTGTTCGTCTTCGCGTATGGTGGGTGACGTGAACGCGTCAGTGGTGCCATCGGGAAAAATGGCCCGATAGTCGGGGTTTTCGTAGGTGCGATCGGGCAATGAATTACGAACGTTTTCAGCCACAATAGTGATAGCGGCATCGAATCCGCGATCGATACCTTTGCCTTTGCCGAACGTCACGCGTTGGTCGAGGTGCTCGAATTGGATTCGCGTGAAATAGGCGGTGTTCAAAGCTTGCGCGCTGGCGATGATGAGATTGCCAGAAGCAATGAGGGCCGCGCGCCGCGAGTCATCGGGCACGAGGTTCTTCATTGCGGCAATGCCCAAGACACGCCCGCCGACTTGGGCGGTATA
>JANORL010000585.1:0-9429 GCA_031415295.1 Polyangiaceae bacterium
CGAATGAACCGACGTTACGACTTCAAACGCAATGCGTCACAGACGTACCGTACGAAGTCGTAACGAATTTCCGATGACCGAGACGCTGCTCAGACTCATCGCGGCGCTCGCAATCATGGGACTCAGCAAGATTCCGAAAAATGGGTACAGGATGCCCGCGGCAAGAGGAACACCGAGGCCGTTGTAGACAAACGCGAAAAACAAATTTTGGCGGATGTTACGCATCGTGGCGCGACCTAATCGACGTGCCCGAACGATGCCCCGCAAGTCGCCTTTCACGAGTGTGATCCCCGCGCTTTGCATCGCGACGTCCGTTCCGGTTCCCATGGCCAAACCCACTGCAGCGCGAGCGAGTGCGGGAGCGTCGTTGATTCCATCGCCAGCCATGGCCACGATCCTCCCTTCTTTCGACAACCGTTCGACAGCGGCACTTTTCTGATCGGGAAGCACTTCCGCTTCGACTTTTTCGATGCCGAGTTCTGCGGCAACAGCCATGGCGGTCGTACGGCTGTCACCCGTGAGCATGACGATCTCGATGCCTTCCGCGCGAAGCTCTTGGAGCGCGACGATCGCCGACGGCTTGATCGGATCAGCGATACCCAAAAGACCGACGATACGGTCGTTTCGTACGACAAAAACGACAGTTTGTCCTTTGGTACGAAGCGCCTCGGCTCGCGATTCGGCCGTACCAAGATCGACACCGAGCTGCTTCATGAAGTGCCGGTTGCCGAGTGCGACGAGTTCACCATCGATGCGCCCCGTGACGCCTTGACCAGCGACCGAGCGAAACTCGGTGGTATCGACGAGCGCGATGGACTTGCCTTTGGCTGCGCCGAGAATCGCGGCAGCAAGCGGATGTTCGCTTCCGCGTTCGAGACTCGCAGCGAGACGCAAGACTGACGTTTCGTCGTGTTCGTCTAGAGAAACGATCGCCACGACTCGAGGTTTGCCTTCGGTGAGGGTGCCGGTCTTGTCGATGACGAGGGTATCGATACGCTCAATGACTTCGAGCGCTTCGGCGTTCTTCACGAGGACACCCGCGGAGGCACCGCGACCGGTGCTCACCATGATCGACATGGGGGTGGCTAGGCCAAGCGCGCAGGGACAAGCGATGATGAGAACTGCGACGGCATTGGCGAGAGCAAACGGGAACCGTGGCTCGGGACCGACGAGCATCCATACGACGAAGGTGGCGATGGACACGAGGATGACGGTCGGGACAAACCATGCGGCAACGACATCGGCGAGGCGTTGAATGGGCGCACGCGTGCGTTGCGCTTCGCTGACCATGCGCACGATTTGTGCCAGAAGCGTGCCTTGTCCGACACGTTCGGCGCGCATGACGAAACCGCCGGATCCATTCACGGTCGCGCCGGTCACGCGATCGCCAGGGTGTTTCTCCACAGGAACGGGTTCGCCCGTAACCATCGATTCATCGACGGCACTCGCACCTTCCACGACGACGCCATCGACGGGGACACGTTCGCCCGGACGAACTCGTAAACGGTCGCCTACGGCAACGACTTCGATCGCCACGTCTTCATCGGTGCCATCAGCACGCAGGCGACGAGCTGAGCGGGGAGCAAGGCCAAGAAGCGCTCGAATGGCGCCCGAGGTTTGTCGTCGCGCGCGAAGTTCGAGGACTTGGCCGAGCAGGACGAGGGTGATGATGACGGCGGAAGCTTCGAAGTACACGGGGGCTGAACCACCGTGTCCGCGCATGGACGCTGGAAAAACATTTGGCGCCAACACGGCAACAAGGCTGAAGAGGTACGCGGCGCCAGTGCCGATCGCGATGAGGGTGAACATGTTGAAACGGCCGGTGAGGATCGAGCGAATGCCGCGTTCGAAGAACGGAAAGCCACCCCAAGCAACGACAACGGTGGCGAGGGCAAGTTCGATCCACGGCTGCGGGGGCCAGGCATGTACGGGCCACCCGGGGATCATGGGTCCCATGGCGAAAACGAGTAGAGGAACGGTCAAAACGGTTGAAGCAAGAAAGCGCCGGGTCATGTCGACGAGTTCTGGATTCGGCGGCTCTTCGGCGGTCAGAACGACTTCCGGCTCGAGGGCCATGCCGCAAATGGGACAAGCTCCGGGTTTGGTTTCCCGAACCTCGGGATCCATGGGACAAACGTAAACCACGGTCTCCGCGGTTGACGCGCCGGACACCGGGGCGGCTGCGGCGACGGAAGGTGCCAACGTCTTTTCGGGTTCCGAAGGCGCTGCTGGCAAAGGTGCCAACCACTTTTCGGGTTCCGCGGCGAACTTCGTCTGGCATCGCGGATTGCAGAACCAGTACGTCGCTCCCGCGTGTTCATACGAACCGCCTTTGGCCAATCCTGGCGTCACCATCATCCCGCACACGGGATCTTTCACCTTGATGACTGGGGGTGGATCCGCCGAAGCAGGTTGCCCGCTTGCATCATGTTCCATGCGACGCACGATGCTTCAGCCACGAAAGAACGGCCAGTCTTCCAATTTGGACGACGCGTCCACACTCTTTCGCTTTCCCTTTGGCGTTTCTCGGCTAAGCTCCGCGCCCCCAACTCGCCTGGCGGCTTGCTGCCCCGGTTTCTGCGCTTCGAACCGGCCCCGTCCTGGGTAAAACCCAGAACCGAGGATGCGATGAGGGATCGCGTCATCACGCGTTGCACACTTCGTCCGTTCGACCCTACCCATAGAAGCGCGACAAACGAGGCAGATTTCATGAATACGAACCCCGGCATCGTCGGCACCAAGATCGGGATGACCCAGATCTTCAGCGAAAAAGGCGAGGTCCTTCGCGTCACGGTCGTCCAAGCGGGCGGCATCGTCGTCGGCAAGCGCACCCAAGAAAAAGACGGCTACAGCGCCCTCATCGTTGGTCTCGGCGAACGCAAAGAAAAGCACACGAACAAGCCGTTGGCCGGTGCTTATCGCAAGGTAGAACAGACGCCGAAGCGCGTTCTGCGCGAGCTCCGTTTGCCCGCGGACGAAGTGGCCAAGTACGAAGTTGGTCAGAAGCTCGGCGTCGATCAAATCTTTGAAGAAGGCCAATACGTCGACGCGCAAGGCATCACCCGCGGTCGTGGTTTTACCGGCGTTATGCGTCGATGGAACATGGCCGGTGCCGTCAGTTCGCACGGCACGCACGAGTACTTCCGGCACGGCGGTTCGATTGGTACGAACATGACCCCCGGTCGTACGTTGCCCGGCTTGAAGATGCCCGGTCATTACGGCGCGGAAACGTGGAGCACCTTGAACCTCCGCGTTGCGCGGATCATCGCCGCTGATGACCTTGTCCTCATCGAGGGAGGCATCCCCGGATCGAAGAACGGCATCGTCATCATTCGTGGTGCCGTGAAGAAGAAGAACGCCGGCAAAAAGAAGAAGTAGTCGCCCTAGTTTGTCATGAATAACCCCTACAAAAAGCCCGATGCCTTCACCAAGGCGGCCAAGGCTCAGGGGTTTCCCGCCCGCAGCGTTTTCAAACTCGAAGAAATCGATCGACGCGTTCGCCTGTTTCGACAAGGCCAACGCGTCCTCGACCTCGGTGCCGCTCCTGGCTCCTGGTCGATGTACGCATCGCAAAAGGTGGGTCCCAAAGGCCACGTCTTCGCGGTCGACATATCGGAAATCCGCTCAGTTCTTGGCGCAAACGTCACAATTTTACGTGGCGATGCTCTTTCGCTCTCCAACGAACAACTCGCCCAATCCGCCCCGTACGACATCGTGCTGAGCGACATGGCGCCGTCGACGACGGGTAGCAAAGTCGCGGATCAAGCGCGTAGCTTCGAACTTTTCGATCGCGCAGTCACTGTCGCTGCGGCGTTGTCGGTGCCTGGAGGCGCGTTCGTGGGCAAACTCTTCATGAGTGAAGAATTCATCAACGCACGCGACCGCTTGCGCACGCTCTACACCGAAGTGCGCAACCTCCGCCCCGAAGGCACGCGCACCCAAAGCTCCGAAGTGTTCTTGGTCGGGCTCGGCCGCAAAAAAGACCCCACGTAGTTGAAACCTGGGACTCGATTTGAACGCTCGCTTCGCGCGTGTGGGACACGCGCTGCGCGAGGCCAGTCTCGATGGGGGGCTCCGCAGGCGGCTCTTTAAGTCTTTTGGGCAAAGCCCAAAAGACGAGCCGACTGCTCTGCCCCCCATACCCCCCGATATTTGCCTTGTCGCAAGTTGAACCGCGGCGTGCGGGTCACTCCACCGTTACATACCCCGCGTCCATCAGCTTCACGATCGCTCGTGCCGTTTCGAGATCGCTCGACGGACTTACATCGAATACACGGGGCAGTTCGCGATGGTTCCAGATCGCTTGCCACACGTCGACTTCCCCGGGAGTCAGAGCGCGCAACGAAGGTTTCATCGGCGATGGGATCGCTAAACGTCCCGCCTTGTCCGGAAGCTTGTGCTGCATCGCGCGTAGTTCGTCGAGTTGCGTGAGGCCATCCATCAGAATTTCTTGCACCGCAACGGACACAGGTTTTTCCACGGGTTTGTCACTTGCCGCCAACAGCTCGAACGCTCCGCGTGTCCACTCCAGCATCCGGTATGCACACTTCAATGCACCAAGTTTCAAGTCGTCGATTTCCGCGTGGATGACCGTGCCTTTATCGAGGTGAATCTTGCCCAAATGCTCATCGGTTTCGAGCACCAACACGCCAGTTTTTTTGGACGAACCCAAGAGTTGGAGCAAGTCGGGCAGAGGGATCTCTTCGAGCGATCCGGCCATGCCGCGAACCTGATTTCGGCTCAGAGCTGGCTTGGTCGTGCGACGACGGCTCGATGGCGCAAGCACCGCAGTGGAATCAGCGAGCACGACTTTGATAATGCTCGTGCCGATGAGAACGCGATCTCCTTCGAGAAGATTGGCGCGCTGGATCCGTTCTCCATTGACGAACGTGCCATTGGTCGACCCGAGATCTTCGACGGAAATCTCATCGACGCACTCGAAACGCGCGTGCCTACGCGACACCATGTCCTCGATGAGAACCATGTCGACATCACTCGAACGGCCCACGATGATCTCGGGGGAATCCGCCAGAGGGAACTCTGCACCTTGATATTTGCCCGAGATGAAGCGCAGCACGAGCTTTTGCGGCGACGACACCTTGAGCCGTTGGCTGTCCATGCTCGAGCCGGAGAAACGCTAAAAGGGCCACGAAAACGGGAGTGAAACGGACGATGAATCTAGGCGTAATCACGGGTTAACGTCAAGCGTTCCGCGCGTCATGTGGATCCAAAGCAAGAGTGCGCCGCAGCAAAAAAGCCGTGCTAAGGGGTGGCGGGTGAAAATCCCCGCTGGTGATCCACTTGGCACACACCGCGTCCTCGAACCCAAGGGCGCGTTACCGCAGCCAGCCGAAAGGCTCGATAACGACTTCTCCAAGCTCTACGCGACGGAAATCATCGTCGACGTGCAAACGTTGAACATCGACGCGGCGAGTTTTCGGCAAATGGAAGAAGCGTCGGGTGGGGATCTCGATCGCGTCTCGGCACTCGTGATGGAGACCGTGGTTCGTCGGGGCAAACAGCACAATCCGGTGACGGGATCAGGAGGCATGCTGCTCGGCGTGGTCACGTACGTGGGAGATCTCGCGGCAGAACGCGGATTTGTCCCCGGCGATAGGATCGCTACCCTCGTGAGTTTGTCCCTGACGCCGCTTTCGATCGAGCGTGTGACGGCCGTGCGTCCCGCATCCGCGCAGCTCGATGTCGTCGGTAAAGCCGCAGTTTTTCTTACCGCACCCGTCGCGCGTATTCCGATCGACATGCCCGAACGATTGGTGTTGGCTTTGCTCGATGTGGCCGGAGCCGCTCCGCAAGTGGCACGATTGTGTGAGCCTGGCGATACCGTCGTGGTGCTTGGTGCTGGCGGCAAGTCGGGTCTTTTGTGCGCCGCTGAAGCGCGTCGGCGCGTAGGGTCGAGCGGCAAAGTCATTGGAATCGAATCGTTTCCCGCATTTGCCGAAGAACTGAAATCGCTGGAGTTGTGCGATCACGTGGCCGCCATCGATGCGCGCGATCCGCTGGCTGTGCGCGATGTCGTTTGGCCGCTGACGGACAATCGAGGTGCTGATTTGGTGCTTTCGTGCGTGAATGTGCCCGGCGTGGAGCTCGCGGCCATTCTCGCATCCCGGCAACGCGGCAAAGTGTATTATTTTGCAATGAGCACGAGTTTTACCGCGGCGGCGCTCGGTGCTGAAGGCATTGGGCGCGACGTGGATCTTTACATTGGCAATGGTTACGCCAAAGACCATGCGGACTTGACGTTGTCGATTGTCCGGGCCAATCCCAAACTCATGCAGATCATGCAACGAAGGTACGCTTGAAGTTTGTCTTGCAATAACACCTCGACCTCTGACTTTTCGAGAAAACGAGCATCGCCATGACTTCCTCGCACAACACGCGGCCCGCAGGGCTCTCCGCGATTTTGGATCTCGCTCGTGAGCTGGGAATAGCTCCGGATCACATTGAACCTTATGGGCGAAACAAGGCAAAAATCAGCCTGGATGCATTAAATCGGTCACCTTCGGGAGCGGGACGACTGGTGCTGGTATCCGCCATCAATCCAACGCCTGCGGGCGAAGGAAAAACGACGATGTCGATATCGTTGGCGATGGGTATGCGTCGTCGAGGCAAACGCGTCGTCGTTTGTCTACGCGAGCCGTCGCTCGGGCCTGTTTTCGGCGTGAAGGGTGGAGGTACCGGGGGCGGTAAAGCGACGCTCGAACCCTCGAACGACATCAATTTGCATTTTACGGGTGACATCCACGCGATCACGACCGCGCACAATTTGTTGTCGGCAATGGTCGACAATGCGTGTCACTTCAATCTGGCATTCGGAGAAAAAGGGGCTATCGATCCGCGTACGGTGACGTGGGGCCGAGCGATGGACATGAACGACCGGGCATTACGAAATGTCCTCGTTGGGCTCGGGCGCAAATCGGACGGCGTTCCGCGGCAAGATCGTTTCGACATTACGGCGGCAAGCGAAGTCATGGCCATTGTGGCTCTTGCTGAAAGTCCCGAAGACCTTGAAACAAGGCTTGGGCGTATCGTGGTTGGTTCGTCGACGTCAGGTGCGCCCATTACAGCGGCAGACGTTGGAGCTTCGTCGGCAATGGCGGCACTCTTGCGAGATGCGTTGGCTCCGAATTTGGTGCAAACAGCAGAAGGCGGCCCAGCGCTCGTGCATGCGGGTCCATTTGCGAACATTGCGCACGGTTGTAGTTCGAAGATATCCACGCGGTTGGGTTTGTTGCTATCCGATTACGTGGTGACAGAAGCGGGATTTGGTTTTGATCTCGGGGGTGAAAAGTTCCTGGACATCAAGTGTCGAAGCATGGGCGTTTTTCCGCGCGTGCTCGTTTTGGTCGCTACGCTCCGGGCGCTCAAGATGCATGGGGGTATCCCGGCCAAACTCGCCGGAGAGCCGAATGCAAAAGCGCTCGAAAAAGGCCTCGAGCATATCGAAAAACACTTGGAATCCGCTAAGTTTTATGGTTTGCCCGTCGTCGTATGCCTTAACGTTTTTCCAACGGACGGACTGGACGAACTCGATTGGGTGCAAAAAGCACTGACGGACCGTGGCGTTCGCGCAGTACGTTGCGAAGGGTTTGCCCGAGGGGGCGAAGGCGCCGATGAATTCGCGCGTATCGTGGCCGAAGTAGCGGAAGCGTCTGATGCCTCGCCGCCCGAGGGTCGATTCGTGTACGAGCTCGACGAACCTTATCGAACAAAAATCGAAAAGATAGCGCGGACGATTTATGGTGCGTCAGGGGTATCGTTTGCCCCCGCAGCTGAAAAAGAACTCGCGCGTATTGAAAAAATGGGTTATCACGATTTGCCAGTGTGCATGGCAAAAACGCAATATTCGCTGACCGACGATCCTGCTCAGACGGGGCGGCCAAAGGATTTTACGGTGACGGTGCGTGAAGTGCGGTTGAGTGCTGGAGCGGGGTTCGTCGTGGCATTAACAGGCGACATGATGACGATGCCGGGGCTACCGAAAGAACCGGCGGCGCTGAAGGTAAAACTGCTTCCGAATGGGCGCATTCGTGGGCTGATGCAGAACGATTAGCGCATCGCCCCCGCCGAGGACGACCCCGGAATGGGCGTCGACGTCGACGAAGGCACTGCAAGCGCGTCTTTCGATGCCGACGGCAAAATCACCGCAAACGTCGTCCCCTTCCCTTCATACGATTGCACTTCGATACGCCCGCCCGCAGCTTGGGCAATACCTTGACTAATCGCCAGCCCGAGCCCCGTGCCTTTTTCTTTCGTCGTAAAGAACGGCAAAAACAGGTTTTTTAGCACTTTCTGCGATATTCCCGGCCCCGTGTCCGTCACGATCATCTCGACAAACGGCTCGGTCTGCGCGCCCATGCCCGGAAGTACCGATCCCGACCCAGCACGCACGCGCGTCTTGATCGTAATGGTCCCCCGCCCAAGCATCGCTTGCGCCGCATTACGATACAAATTCATGACCACTTGACGCAATTGCTCGGGATCCATGACCACACGCGGCAAAGCGGCTTCGAGCTGCACATCCACCGTCAAATCTCGACTTGACCTCTCTGTCGAAAGCACCTGCAATGTTCGTCGCAATACGGCATTCACGTCTGTCGCCACCAGAGACCCTTGGTTCGTCCGGGCCAAATCGAGCACCGATCCGACAACCCGATCCAGCCGTTCGACTTCTTCCAAAATAATTCCTATAAATTCATGCGCATTGGGATCCATCTCTTTCGCGTCAGGACCTGGCTCAGCCAATAGTTGCGCCGCGCCTTTGATGGCCCCGAGCGGATTACGAATTTCGTGTGCCAAACCTGCTGCCATTTGGCCAAGCACCGCAAGTCGGTCGCGTTCTTTCATATGTTGGTACAACTGTGAATTCTGAATCACGACGCCGACTTGGGTAGCCAAGGTATCCAGAAGTGCAATTTCTTCGGGCGAAAATGCGTCCCGTACGCGATCGTCCGCGACGACGAGCAGCCCGATGATTTCGTTGTTTTCCGCGCCTATCGGTACAACGACCCCGCCGTCCGCCAAACTGCCCAAAACAGCAGCGGCACTCAAAATGGAATCCGCCATGTCCGTTCTTTCACCACGGCTTTTGCGCTCTTGTGCATCACGTTTCACTTCCTCCAGCGAAACCGGCCCTTTGACGAGGCGATCAAGCAACGCTCGCGCTGTGGCCATTTCTACGTGCGCCGATGTATTGGACCCGAGTGCCGCCAAACGATTAAATCCCGTACGATCCTGATCGCGCAAATAAAGAGCTGCTTTGGTCACTCGACGCGACTGTTCGAGCGCCGCGGTCACAATGGGTCCGAGTTCGTCGAGTTCGAGCACGTGAACGAGGCGGCGGCGTGCATCCGCGACAGACCGCTCGAGATCAAAACGATCACGAAAAATGAGCCGTTGGGTTTGTTCGGC
>JANORL010000586.1:0-2994 GCA_031415295.1 Polyangiaceae bacterium
CCAAACGGAAGAACGAACTCTTGTTAACTGCACTTGCAACATTCGCCATTACGAACGCAGTCGTTTGAACTACATCTCCACCAAAAGAGTCGAAAGCTCTGGAACCGAGGTGTACCATCGATAAAAATGACTTGTTGGAGACAATTTCTTTCCGAAATTCTTCGTAACTGGATAGAAACATCCAGCTTTGCATCGTGATCATTCCCGTGTATGCCTTCGGCATTGCCAACGAAAATCCACGTTGCATAAACATCGCAAAAAGGTCCGACTTGGAATTGACATAGTGATCCTTGGCGAATTGTTTAAGTTCCCCATTCATCCCCTTCCCGCCCATATACGGCGGATTCGCCACCACCACCTGATACCTTTGCGTCAGCGCCTCCGCTTGCTCCAACACCCGCAGCACTTTGCCGTGCGTCTCCCGCACGTACAGGTCCTTGTCGACTTTCTTCGCCTCGAGCAGCCCACGTACATCGGCAATCGCCGATTCGTCCATACACGGCTGAATCAATGACCCAAAGTTTTTCGCTTCCTCGAATTGATGCAGCAGTTTGACCAAGTCCCCATGCAACGCCGAGGGCTGCATCCCGAGCGCCTTGAAGTACGTGGAAAGCTCGTTCTCCGCAAAACGTACGTCCCGCAGCTCCACGATGTGCGGACGCACCAATTGATCCGCCTGGAAAAACCGGCGCGACTTTTCCCGCGCTTTGAACACCAACGCCATTTGCGCCAGTTGCGCCGCACGCGGACAAATGTCGAGCCCCACCAAATTGTGCCGCAAAATCAGCCCCGGTATCTCACTCGGCGCATAGCCTTCTTCCTCGTACATCAGCACCAACAAATCGAACGCATACGTAAGCATGTGCCCGCTGCCCACCGCCGGATCACACACCCGAATGTCCTCGGGCTTTTCAATACGCAAAAAATCCGTCTCGGCTTCGCCCTCGATGTAATACGGCATCTGCGCGCGTAACGTGGATTGGGGCCGGTTTAATAACCAAAGCCGGCCGAGCGAGTTTTCTACCAAATAACGGACAATCCAATGCGGCGTAAAAAGCTGCGTGACCGCGGGAATGTCTTCGGTCGGGACCGCGCTCTTGCGCGCCATGACCTGGTCCTTACGGTCGGAAATGTAGAATTGATAAAGCCAGCCCAAAACTTCGACGTTCGCCCGCTGGTCGTCGCCACAATCGTCGTCGCGGATTTCGGTGCGGAAACCCTGAATGACCGAGTGCTCGGTCAAAAGATCGTCGGGCAAAAGCAATTCGGTTTCGTCGTCCAAACGCGCGAAAAGATCGGGCAAAAGCGCATTGTAAAAGCGACACGCCGCGAGCACGAGGTGCCGATACACTTCACCTTGCGGATCGGTCGAGGGAATGCGGCCATCCAGCAAATCGTCGAGGCGCGAAGGATTCGTAAACGCGCGCAGCTCGGCGGGCAATGCACCCGTGCGCATGAGCTTGAGCAATTCCGGCTGCGTTTCCGTGGGAATGGCCGGCAATAACACGCGCGCCCGAAACGGATGCCACCCGCGCGCATCCATAAAACGGAGCGCCACGAGCCGATTGAACCACGTATACGCCACACGCTCGACGAGTTCGGCGCGGTTGGCCTTCGGCACGTTGCGTAATGCCGCCACCTGCGTGGCGAAGGTCGTGAGATAATCCGGCGTTTTTGCGGAAAGCACGTAATCGAGCTTCACCGAAACGGCCTCCATAAGCTTGGTGCGCAGTTCCGGGGCAAACTTCTTCAGGGCGGCGGTGTTCATGGGTGTCGTGCTCGGGCGCGCACCCTACCATCGAATGTGGTGGGAAGAAGAGACAATGTTCGCGACGGAGCTTTTTTGGTACGAACACGCCACGGTCACACCTCGGTCAAGTCGACCCCCGAAGTAAGCACGCCAGCATCAAACCACGGCAAAGTCGACCCGCGGCGTAAGCGCCCCGGCATCGAACCCCAGCAAAGTCGACCCGTGGCGTAAACACGCAGGCATCGAACCACGGCAAAGTCGACCCATGGTGTAAACACGCCGGCATCGAACCACGGCAAAGTCGACCCGCGGCGTAAACACGCAGGCATCGAACCTAAGCAAAGTCGACCCGTGGAATGCTTTTTCGAGGATCGCTCCCCAGCCGAGTCGATGCGCGGTCAACTTGGGAGGGATGCGACCCTCGTCCCCTCGTGAGATGACCACCGCATTGCGGGCCATCTTCCACATCGAGCAGCTGTTTCCCTTGTATTATTCGACATAGGCCAGACAATGTCCGAGGGAGGCAATATTTTTCTGGACGCCTTTTTTGGAGCGGGCCATACAGACGGAGGTTGGGTTGTCCGACCGATATATTGCGTCACAAGGAACGCCGCGTATGAGGCTTCATCGTCAAGGTTTGTCTCTCATAGGATTGGTCATCGCGTGCTCGGGCTGTACGAAGACCATCGCGTCCGAGTTTCCGCATCTCGATCGGCGTTCGGTTTGTCTTGTGGCGCCGGGAACCGAGTCGGATGCGACCGAATGGATCTACGACCGAAACAATAACCCCATCTCGAATTTTCACCCGGAGGTCGTTGCGCGCGTCGCGCCCACGGCGCGCACCGTGTTCGAGCTTGATCCCGACGCTGACCCTGGCAGCACCCGTTATTTGCCGGCGCCTTACAACGAACTCAAGTGTCCGGAACGGTTTTCGATGTTGCCGTCCAAAGATGCGGAGATAGAGCCGCTTCCAGTGTCCGCGGTGAATTTGTTGGTCCACGAGCGCCGTCCTGAACCGGTCTCCAAGGCGCTCGCTGAAGAGTTCGCCAAGTGCTCCAATCAGATCAGCGGCCCGGTGAACCCAATCCAGCACACGATGCAGCTCCACGTGTACGTGAAGAACGACGGTCAAACGGTTTTCGCGTACGTTGGTGATTCGACGCTAGGTAATCGCAAATTGAACGCGTGCGTGGTCAAGGTGTTGCGAGCGACGAAATGGTCCGCGATAGCGACGAGCGCGCCAA
>JANORL010000587.1:0-5938 GCA_031415295.1 Polyangiaceae bacterium
CCGTTCCACCCAGGTGAATGAGAAGGGCATCTACGGCAGCTTGCCACACTTCAACCGCTGCGATCGTGTTGGCGTGGATTCCCGGTGTTTCTACTTCCGCTAAGTTGTCGATGATCAGAAACCATCGGGGATCCCCGATGGTTTCAAGCGTCTCACGCAGTTTCTGCTGACGACAGATCTCGACGTCAGACCAGTGTTCCACAAGTCTGTCACGGGATTGCGCCCAACCGTCGGAACAAATAATCTTAACCTTGAATATTTCGTTTCGATGGGAACCTTCAATCTGTAGCAATGCCTGCGTGGGATCGGCAGTCCACTTGTGTAGCGGTGTGATCGACCGAAAAAGCATTGCATTACCTCAATCACGGGAATGGATCCACATTGGGACACCGTACGAGGCATGGGCCTGTGGCAGTTCCTCCACGCACAATGACACTTCGCCGTAGCTGCGGCAAGATCAATAATCGCGGTCGATTCACAATGGCGCATGTGCCAGCAGAACAGCTCCCCCTCAACGTTCATCCCGCGTAACAACCGCGCGCACCAGCGCATCGACTACGGGAGGAAAACCATTCGCATGAGCAACGAGAAGGAACTGCACGAAGACCATCAAGAAGCGTTCGTGCTCGATGTGGAAACGCTCGTTTGGCGGCCTATCCCAACGCCGCCCAGAAATACTCGGTAATCGCCGAATGCACTGGCTTTTCCTTCAAACGGCAAAACATCTCGACAACCTGCGCGTTGCTCGAAAGCCCCGCCGCCGCTTTGACGAGCTGGTACACCTCAAGAATCGTCGGGGGCCGCTCGACGTACAGTAGAGCGGACGGAACGCCAGGAACCTCTTGCCACCGTTCGCCTTTTTCCCATTGCCCAGCCACGCGCGCATCGAGCACATCGAGCACATTCCCAAGACGATCGCTCGCCGTTTTCGAAGCCAGACTTCGATGCTCCCATTCCCAAAATGCAAATCCCGCATTGGGCGCTTTGGTCTTTTGCAACATCGCCACGAGCCATCGCCCTTCGGCAACTCTCGATTCGAATAATTCAATGGCGCGTTCGAGACCCGCGATTTTCTCTTTTAATTCGCTGATGCTTCGTTCCATGGACCGATCGCTCATCGAAGCTCGAGGGAGTTTAATACGAATTCGGCAAGATCGAAATACTCGACGCCCGGTTCGCGCTCATTCCGCACTGCAAGCATGAGTTCCACAATCCCCGCGTCGTCGTCGCGAACCACCATTTTCAGCGTGCCCATCACTTCTTCGATGGTCGGTCGAACGGGCGCGTAAAGCTTCTCTCGGGAAATTCCTTCGACTTCGATTTGTTCGACTTCAGGCGTTGGATTTCCAAGGAGCCGATTCTGCAGCGCCGTCATTACTGCTCGAAACTGAGATTGACGTTGCTCGGATTGCAAAGATTGCACCTCCCAATCGAGCAGCGGGTGCCGTGGATTCGTTAGCTTCGAGTCTGTCATACGCAGAACGGTCCACCGCAAGGTGCGCCATTCGTCATCAAGCCGATCCAATCGACTACGCAGAACTTCAACCTTTTGTTCGAGGGTCTCCCTTTCATTTTCCATGATTTACCTCGTCACAATAATGCGTCGATTGAGCGCTGCTTTGCTCGCAACAGCAACCCGTCGTCCTCGTCGCTGGCGACCTTTTCCTGCGGCAGGGCCACGACATGCGTCGTCAGGACCGGCTGCGACACGCTCGATGTCGCCGTCGCTGCAACCACGTCCACGTCTATCGTTCCGGGGAAAACCTCCGCAGGCGCTGTCAATGCCGCTCCTTCCACACTCGCCATCGGCTCCGGCGTTATCGATGCCGCCAACGGTTCGTCTCCACCGCACGAACTGCCCGGAACGAGCACCATAACGCAAGCAGCAACGGTATGTACTGCGCGCAGGGTACGCCATTGCATAACTGCCCGGTAGGCAAGGCATTCGCCGACATGCATGCTCCGTCCCATCCCGCGGTCGCCCGTATTTGCCTCGAATCGTAACGGCTTTCTTCGAAGACTTTGACTTTCCCAAAAGCGCGAGATGGGGGTAGAGTCAGCCCATGATGAGGTTCAGGCATGCATGTACGGCCATGCAGCTATTGGTACCGGCGCTCGTTACACTCACTGGATGCGCAACCCACACGACACGAGTGACGGTGACGCGGGTGGTACATCTCCAGCCTCCAAAGCGTTCATCCGATGAAATTCCGAGCGCGCGACAGCCAGTCAAAGCGCGGCCGTCCGAGCTCGTGGCGACGACCCAACCAGAACCCTGCGTCTTCCGCGGCAGTCTGAGGACGACTGGGCTGCTTTATCCGCAAGCGACCGGAGGACAGGGCATCGTTCAGTTGAGCGGATACGACGTGGTCCAGATCGATAGGCTCGAATTGCCGACTGCTCCCGATGAGCGGGCAAAAGTGGTCGTGACCTCGCCGATCCAAATAGAGGCGTACATCGAGGAGAACGAAAAGGTCGTGCAGATCGACACGCGTGTTGATATCGTTCCAGGGCACGTTTGGCTCGACCAACGTAGGCCCGTGCGTGCCTCGTTGGGTTCCGGTGGGACTGCGGAGATCAACGAGCCGTTTTCCGATGGTACGTCGCCACCCGAGTTCGTGACATCCGTGATGTGCGCAGATCTTTCGCTTCCACAATCTTATTACGAAAAGCCAACCCCGCCCGGTGAATCCATTCATCTCCAATCAGAGCGCATTCCCATTCATGAATCCGCAGGCGGACGTGAAGTTGCTGCAATCCAGGGTCGAGATGGTTATGAGCGGGTAGTCGTTTCGACCATCGAAAGGGTGCCGGGGTGGCTTCATGTCGAGGGGAATGAGGAATTTCATTTTAATGGATGGATCCCGGCGTCGAGTGAGTGGGCGGAGCAAGGATTCGGCATCATTGGGTTGCTCACCACTCTTGACGTCACGCACCAAGTGACCACGCACCAAGTGACCACGCCAATTCCCCTGCGCATTGAGGCGACGGACGCCGCACCTGTGATAGCGAAAGCGGCCAAAGACGCGGAGATTCTCATTACTCCGGGGCCGCCGGGATATCGCAAAATCCAATTTGGTGTGGGTGTCTCGACATCGTTTTTTGCGCGCGAGGTCGAACTGCGAGGGGCCGTTCGGCTTGCGGATGGCGTCGAGCCGGGAGAGCCGGAGTCCAAGGATCCGCAAGAAGAAGCGTCTTCTGCCAACACGGACACGACGGTGCCGTCAGCGGTGCCGTCCACGCCGATGCCGCCTCCTGCGGCTATTCTTCGGCCATCGATTGAGAAGACTTGGGATATCGCCGAGGTGCCCGTTCATGCCTCGCTCGAGGAAGGAGCGCGGCTTATTCGAAAGGGCGATTGGGCTGGCGCAAGCAAAGTGTTGTCGACAGATGTGAAAAAACTGTCCGATGGCGATTTCGAGGCGAGAATCGTTGGCTATGCCCTTCTCGGCCGGGCCTGTGATCGAAAGGGCGACGAACCATGCGCCAAAACTGCGTATACAAAAGTTCTGGAGCTGGCGAAGAATTCTGAGGCAAAAATAAAGGCGGTCTTTGCGTCGCATCGGGATGCCGCGACGAACATGGTGGCGCGTTTGCTGCTCGCCCAAGGTGAAGCACTTTTTTACAAGGCCGAGCAGAAACGGAAAGCAGCCGACGCCATGCAATATCCTATTTATCGCGGCTCCGGCGATCGAGACGATTTGCTCCAACATATCAATACGAAAGTCATTGATTGGATAAAAAAGAAGCGGCCTTTGTTGGAAGAGGCGGAGCAAGCTTATGCCGAGATCCTTGAGCTGGAGCCTGCGCCGCCGCCTGCGTGGGTTGTCATCGCGGCGGGGCGGAGTGGCGACATCTGGTCGGCTTTCGTGTATGAGTTCCAAACCTTGGCGCCACTACCTTCGGAATGGAATGGGGCGGGGACAGTCCCCGGGACGGATCTCACGTACGAGGAGCTTCGGCGGGAGTATCGGAAGAAGCTCGAAGAGGGGATCGCGCCGCAACGGCAACACGCGGCGGAGGCATACAAGTCATGCCGCGATCACGCGAAGAAACACGGGGTCGCGGCCACGGAAGGTAAGCGTTGCGAGGAGCGGCTCACGGCAATGGGGGCGACGCCGTAACGGCACAGCGTGCGAGTCGAGCATATCGCATTTCCACCTTCAGGCGTCACTGATGCGACATCATCGAGGGTTCACGCTGGCTCTGTGGACGGCGCAACATCTGAGCGCACGATAGTACATAAATTGGGTGCGTTCTTTTTTGCGAGCTGGACGAATGGGCGATTTTCGATGTTTGTCAAAATGTAAATGTCGTTGAAAAAGAGACAAACGAATCGTTGATGCGACCAGTCACCTCGGACCGGGTATGTTTCGCTCGAGTTGGTCGAATCAACCGATTGTCATAGATCTGCATTCTGCGTGGTTATGGGAGCAGCGAAGGGTTTGACTGCAACGCGCATGAGTACTTCGTGAAAATGGTTCCATATCGGCAATCTCGCGCCACGGGACCAATTCAGGTGCCGATACAGTCGAGCCATAACGCAAAGTATTCCATATCCCGTGAGTGTACCGGTAAAACAGAGCCAAACGTCGTCGATATCGACAGTGCGGCCGCTGATGAAGCGGAAAAACCACATTTGCAGGAATTGAATAAGCTCGGGGAGGATAGCCCAGGCCAATCCAAAAGCTACAATTCGGTTTGGTCTCGCATGAATCGGCGACGCAATGAAAGGAAATCCGAAACCGAACGGAATGCCGGCCAAGAAATTGCCCCAGACCTGCACATTTCCAAGAAGGAATTCCGGATCAGTCCCGTCAACGAGTGCCGGCACCCAATTGAATGCTCGGAAGGGGAAGTCGTTCAAATGTAATTCGGCGGGAAATGGGAAAACAGTTTCTCGAAAGAAAATCCAGACATAGGCGGCAAAGATATACACGCTTACAAGGTGGCCGGCTCGTTTGCCGTGACGAACGCAGAGCCAGGTGATGATGAGTAAGCAGAGTAGTGCGGGCAAACGACAATGGGAGATGTACACCTCTGTCTCGTAGCGACCGAAATAAAAAGGATTCCAGAGTGTTTCATCCCAATTCGGCGGCATGAGTCAACCTATTGCGTGGTGAGCGTGCCGTTGCCCCGATTGTGCCACGCATCTCCGTCGGGTTTCGATGCGCCCTCTTTCTTCATGCGGAGCCAATAACTGCCAGCACGAATTTCGCCGCAACTTGCCGAAAATGCTTTCGCAGCGCCTACGGCGCGATCTGGATCAACGTTGAACGTGCACACTGCCGTTGTGGAATCTTTGGGAAACAACTGAATCTGAATTGGCAGCGGTGTTGACGCAGATGCACGCATCCGTTCAGTTATGATGATTTGCCCCTCGATGGTGAGTCTGCCAGCGTCGAGAACATGAAATCGACCATTTCGGTCGCCGTCGACCTGGATCTTATCCATCCGCCACGAAAAATTCGACGAATTCGCCAACGCCCGTTCAGCAACCATCGACGCCGAAGAAAGCACGGCAAGACCCGCAACGCAAGCTCCGAGTTTGTTCCAGTTGAATCGCATCGTTTCCAAGCCTCCAATGATGCACGATACCAGCACGGCGCCGCATTGTCCAGGCTTTTGAAACGATGCGTCATTCATTCACCATCGATGCAAATGGCAGACGTCGTTGTCGTCTTTGGCAGATTGCGGAATTTACCCCGTGTCGTAACGTATCGGTTTGTCGTAATGGTTTGCGTCGACCGGTCAAGGAAGTCGATTCCACCAGTGTCGAGTGGATTCGTTCGAACGTCATCGACGAAGAATTGATAACGTTGACGATTGACAAATTGCGGCGCAGAATGGGCGATCGTGTGGAGAATTCGGCGAGTGAAGTGCCAGCAATCGAAGCGCAAATGGCGGTGGTCAAGGTGGAACTCGAACGGCTCGGAAA
>JANORL010000588.1:0-1711 GCA_031415295.1 Polyangiaceae bacterium
GCGTTGACCCGTGCCCGAGTATTCAAACGTCGTCAGCGCGCTGCCGCCTTTCGGAATGTATTGCCGCGGCAAATCCCAATCCGTGTAGGTGATCGATTCGTTCGGCCGCTCGATCAGATTGCCGACCGCATCGTGCGCGAATTGTTTAGCAGTATCGATTCAATTTGAGATACTATGGCGCGACCTTGACCGCCCCCGATTTCAACAGGGCAGCGGCCTCTTCTCCCGCATACTCGATGCATTTAGGAAAGGGCTCGACACGTTTTAATGATTTCTTCACCGCCGAAAGAAAACTTTTTGCCCATTTACAAAATTCTTCGCTCTTCATCCTTCTGGTCACCCAGTTATCGTCGGGGCTATAAAAGCCATCAACGTAATAGACGCGCCCAGCCCGAAACGTATTATCTCGCAGGGAAGAGCCTCGTACCTCAATGACTGGAGACGGATCTGTCTCAACCGTCCAGTATTTTTGCGTTTCAACATAATCCAAGACGACGGAATTCAGATCTTCCGGTCGGGCCACGAACAAGCCGAACACTTGCTCACCGTCTTCCTCGTCGTAGAGCGAATCGACGAGATGTGGCGTTGACGATTTCGATCGATACCGAAAGACGACGAACTCAAACCGCTCGCGCAACCGAGCTTCGAGTGCGACTGTATCTGATCGCGTGAGGTAAAAACTAGCTTGATGTCCCATGATGCGCCTCTATTTGTTGTATGGGTGGAATGCGGGCCGAACGCCCTTTGCCGCTTCGATATCGTTCATTGCCCTGACTTCACGAGCGACCGGTCGTTCGCCCATGGTTTGTTTTCCTATTTGATGCATTTCCACAATGTTGCCCGATGCTTTGTCGAATCCTGCGACATCCACAAAACGGTTTGGTTTTTCACCGTTGAGTGTCGGTATCTTATGTTCCTTGACGACATCCATCCCTCGCTGCTTAACATCCGCCGCCACTTCAGCCACCAATGCCTGATGAGCCGGTCCACCCTTTTTGCCATATTTATTCGGTACCTTTCTGCCACCACCCGCCTTCAGCGTAATCGCGGTCATGACCACAATGCTCAGGACATCCATTCCTGCGCGACCAACGCCGACGTAATCTCCTTTCTCCTGCGCTTCGTCGATCTGTATCACACCAATACTCACGCCGTAAAGCGGATTTGCTTGGTTGAGTTCGTCCAGGACCTGCTCGCCCGTCATCGGTGCTTGACAGTTTGGCAATGTGCAACTTCGGCCCCCGGCTGGCGCTCCCACGAAACTGAGCAGAAAACCCATGGCCAATTCAGGGCCGAGTTCCACCGCCCGATCGCCCATGCCAACGATGACTTGCTCAGCGGGGCTCGGAGCAACCTTTTCGGGCGCTGATGGCGCGTGATCCGCCGCAGACGGTGCGGGGGGCGCGTTCGATGGCGCTTGCCCTATCGGTCGTGACGCGGGCGGCGTCAATTGGTTGAACATGACGTGCACGCCGATCTGGCCCGGCGTCGTGTCGTAACTCCACAATCGCCAAGCCTCCTGCTCGGTAAAACCGCTTGGATCCGTCATCACGAGCGGCCGATTGCGTACATAACTGTACGGATTAAACGTTTGCGCATCGAGCGGATTGGAAATGATCGGATCCGTCTGCAAAAAGCGCGCTATCTTCGGATCGTAGATACGCCCCTTTGCATTGATGAGCCCTACGTCATCGTCGCCTTCGTGCCACGT
>JANORL010000589.1:0-3534 GCA_031415295.1 Polyangiaceae bacterium
GCCATGTATTCGGGGTCCATCGCCGTGGCCAAACGCGCGCTGGCGAGGGCGTGCTCGTCCGTGCGTTCCTTTCCGCCTGCTCCCAATAGAAAAATGGCCGACATTTTCATTCCCGCCGCTTTTGCTCGGCGAGCCGCTTGCACGTGATCGTCGAATGTGGAACCTTTGGCAATTCGCTTTAGGACTGCGTCGTCGCCCGATTCTGGGCCAATGTACAACAAGTCGAGCCCGTGCTCGCGTAACGTCCGTAATTCGCCTGCGGTCTTTTCCAATAAATTGGTCGCCATGGCATAACAACTTACTTGGCGCAAATTCGGAAACGACTTGCGGCATGTTTCGAGAATGGGGAGCCAATGATCAAGCGGCATAACCAATGCGTCGCCGTCGGCAACGAAAACTTTTTCCACGCTGTTGCCATAGGCCGCGCCTGCCGAGGTGACGTCTTGTAAGGTTTCTGCAATGTCGCGAATGCGAAATGTTTTGTCACGGTACATGTCGCAATAGGTGCACTTGTTCCATGAACAGCCAATGGTGGCTTGCAGAATGTACGAGTGTGCCTCGCTGGGCGGACGATAGAGTTTGCCTTCGTAACGCATTGGTTCGGTGCCGATGGTAACTCGATGCGGGGTAAAAATCGACAGTATTTTTTCTGCCGCTCAACGTTCCACGTTTACCGTCACCGATCGCATCCAACGCCTGTCTTCTGCGGTCAATTCGTGGCGTGCGACGCTGGCGCGCTCGAGCACGGGCAATACGCGAGCAGGATCGGATCCGCACAAACCCGAAGCCCAAGCTGGGTTTGCCTCGACCACCCCCCAACCTCGATCGGTCATGCGTCCCACGTCCACCACCACCGCGGCAGGTAAATCGACTTCAGGGTCGTTGAGCAGCGAATGAATCGTTGCAGTGGCTTCGGCTATTTCCGATTCGTTGGCGCTCCAATCACCCTCGTCGTTTCGCGCGATGCTGCCATTCCGAATGTAAGGGGAAAACGCTGCAACCTGGCGTTCCACGACAAAGAAACGAAATTCGATTTCGAATCGTACCGGTTCGCTGATCAAAACGGGCAAATCGCGTGCAAGCAAAGGATCCGGATCCATCGCGGCGCCATTGTCGTACACGCGCGCGCTAAAACATTTGTCGTCGGTGGGTTTGACGAAAACGCGTTCTTGAAGAGTGAGCGCTTCTTCGAGTGTCAAAAGGCGTATGTCGCGCAATCGATGACGCAAGGGCAAACGAGGGAGCCAATCGGCGGTTGGTTCGAGCAGGACAATACCCAGGTCTTCCGATATGGCGTCAGCCAATAACGTTTCCCCGTAAAACACAGGGCAACGCGCGGCGAGGCCTTCTGGGCAACGGAAGGAATGCAGGCGTTCGACATCCCAGCCTGCAGCAAGCGCTGCCGAAAAGAGTGCATTTGAATCCGAGCTATAACGATGCGAAAGGACGAGCGTGGGCATGACGTTTCCCTACAATTGTTCAGGGCGAATTCGCGCGTAGGAATCCTCGCCGCTTTGGCAGAGTTTGGCGAGGTAATCGATGCGGGGCACTTCCGTACGAATCCAATATTGTGCTGCCAGGAGGATGCCTTCGTAAAAATCAGCATCGTGTGGGCGATTTTCACGATTTTTTTGCGCAGTCGTTGCCAGACCGAGCCACGTCCAGCCCATGACCAAGGTCGAAGCCAGGTCGAGGTAATGCGCGCTATGACGAAGCATGCCGGCAACGTCGCCTTGCATTCCGAGCATAGCCAGAATTTGCGTCGTTTCGCTGGTCGCCGTCGTCGCGTCTTCTACGCATCGCACCAATTGTTCCGCAATGCCTGCTTTTCGAGCGCGTTGGCACGTAGCAGCGATTTCTACCATGAGCGCACCAAATGCGGCCCCTCCGGCCGAAGGAATCTTGCGGCCGAGCAAATCCAAAGAATGAATGCCCGTCGTTCCTTCGTGAATACTGTTCAATTTTTGGTCCCGTAACCATGATTCTGGCAAGTATTCGCTCGAATACCCATATCCGCCCAATACCTGCACAGCCAGCGCATTCGACTCGAAACCTTTTTCTGCTGGAAAACTTTTGGCCATCGGCGTGAGCAAATCGAGCAGCATAAACGAACGTTGCTTTTCCGCTTCGGTTGCCGCATGTTCGCTGAGGTCCGTCAAGCGCGCGGTATACGCGAGCAACGCCAGGCTGCCCCAGGTTATGGCTTTTTGTCGCAAAAGCATCCGTCGAACGTCGGCATGTTCGATGATGGGAATTTGCGCCGAGCGGGGATCTCGATTTTCCTGACCGCGTCCTTGGGGGCGGTTTTTTGCATAATCAAGCGATTCATGAAACGCGACCGATGCCGTCGCTGCGGCGTTCATGCCGACCATGAGTCGCGCCTCGTTCATCATTTGAAACATATACGATATGCCGCGATGGGGCTCTCCGACGAGCCACCCTCGACAATCATCCGATCCTCCATATGCGAGCGCCAAACTCGGAAGACCTCGCCAGCCAATCTTGTGAATGACGCCGGCGACTTCGACGTCATTGGGCACCAGTTTATCCCCTTCGAGACGGTTTTTCGGAACCGCAAATAGGCTCACGCCTTTGATACCCGGCGGAGCTCCTTCAATCCGCGCTAGTGTCAAATGGACAATATTTTCCGTGAGATCATGGTCGCCGCCCGAGATGAAGATTTTCGATCCTTTGATCAAGTAATATCCTTCATCGGTTTTTGTGGCGCCTGTCGTTACGTCGCTCAAACTACTCCCTGCATGCGGTTCGGTCAGCGCCATCGTGCCGGTCCATTCCCCCGCATACATGCGCGCCATAAAACGTTCTTTGAGTTCGTCCGAGCCAAACGATTCGATGAGACGTGCCGCACCTGTTGTGAGGCCCAAATAGCAGTATGCGGACAGATTTCCGGCCATGAGATAACACGTCGCCAGGCTCGCGACGGTCATTGGTAATTGTTGGCCACCGACTTCCGGAGGTCGTGTTGCTGCCAGGACCCCAAGTTCGACGAGGCGCGGATAAAGGTCATGCATGGCGGGATGCACGTGCACGTGTCCATTCTCGAGCCGTGGAGGTGCTTCGTCCATGGGCTTGTATGCGGGAAAGAGATGTTGTCTGGCGAGGCGTCGTGCGGAGGAGAGGTAAATCTCCACGGTTTCGCGATTGTGTTCGGCAAATGCGGGTAGGGCGAGAAGCGCCTCGACGTTCAGGGTTTCGAAAAGCAGAAAATCGATGAAGCGGTCATTGAGGAGCGGGTTGGTCGAGGGCATGGTGGGCGCTAGAGGAAGGCAAATCCAAGGGGATGTCAAGCTAATAAATTTCGGTTCCTTTTATTGTCGAAAAACCCGCCATGCATTCACGGACGGTCAATTCGTCGACGTTTTGTTGTACGCCCGTGATCAAAGAGTCGACAGCGACGTAAGGAAAGGCCAAGCACGATTTCCGTTCCGGTCTGGTGCAGTGCGGCAGACTGTCTAGATTGTGGGATTTGATCGTGTGAAGCAACATAGGCGATTTTCAAATTGATACTGGAAT
>JANORL010000590.1:0-7418 GCA_031415295.1 Polyangiaceae bacterium
TGGCATCCGTATGTGCGCAGATGCACAGGAACCGACCAATGACGCGTGACGACGTAAACGCGTCAAGTGCGAAATTGCCACTTTGTTTGGACTAGGCACCGCGCGGATGGTCGACGAAACTCGTCACTACGCCTGGCGAAAGGTCCTGGACGTTGGTTTCGAAGGAAACGACGTTGCCTGCACCGCGTTTGGCATCGAGACGTTTTTGAGCGATCACCGCACCCTCGCCTTCGTCGGTGCGCGTTTTGCCCTTGTCATCCGCGACGGGTGATTCATCTCCACGCTCGGCACCGAACAAGAATGCACCTGGCGTGTAGTGGAAACGCTCGAGTAAATCCTCGTTTGCCCTCGGCGCAGCAGCGCTCGCGGCGAGATTGTACGAAGGCGGGCGTCGATAATCGTGGTCGCGAATCGTGTACCGGCCGGGACGCATCCGTTGTCCGACGCGTACGTTTGTCACGTGCTCACGATCGGCGACGGAGGGGTTGTCTCGAAAAGAAATGGGTGGACGCGGTTCGTTCGTATGAGGCGCGTCGGCAAGCACGAGTTCGCTCGCGTCGCTACCTTGGGCAAAGTAAAACGAAATGCCAGCGTCTTCGAGCATGCGACACACGAAGGTGAAATCCGACTCGGCATACTGAACGCGGTATTTGCGCTTCTTGTACGCGCCTTTGTCAATCTTGAGCTGCGGCGTGATGCCCCATTCCGTCAAGATTTTGATGACGATGTCAGGCTCGGAGATCTGCTGGAACATCCGATGATTGCGCCGCTGGGTCAAAAGCCACAGTTTGGGCACGATGTGCAGCGTGTACCTCGACAAACCCCCTGCATCGACACCGATTTGCGAAAAATCGTTGCAGATGCCCGTCCAGAAGCGGTTGTGCGTCCCTTCGACGCCGCTTACAACCTGGAAACGTGCCGGATGTCCGACGATGGCATCGAAATCTACGTCCGGGTTGTCGCACAGAACGATGAGCGTGATGTCGAAGATCGACCCCATCCGCTCGTGAATGGTGAAGTCTCGGACGTCGAAAACGTCGCCCGAGTCGACGGTGACCGTGAGGTTGTTCGTGCTCATGGCGCTCGTTTGGTGGATGTTGAGGAAGCATTAAAAAAAGGCGCTCGCGTACTCTATCCGAGTTCACCCTGTGCGCATATAGCGTTTTCACAACCGCACCGGAGATGTGATCGCGGCTCCGTGTTACACCCTCGGCCACCTTTCCAAAAGTGCCTGGCACCTTTCCAAAAGTGCCTGGCACCTTTCCACCCGCGGCACCTTTCCAAAAGTGCCTGGCACCTTTCCACCCACCCGCGAAAATGGTTTGACGTCTCTCGGTTCGTCCCAAAATCGGCCACTATCATGATAATGGCGCTCGAAGAGGTATTTCAGTGAAAATTGGGTCCGATTACAGACTGTCATGGTAAGCCAGCGGTCTCTTTTTTTTAGGTCCGCCGAAATAACCTCCGACCGCACGTCGCTTACCGCATCTGCCTAGCTGTCCAAGTCCACCACGCGCAACAAACCCGTCACGACCAAATGCTGATTCATTGTCTGCTGCTTCGAAGGCCACATGAGAGCCTTCCACCTGCCGAGCCCCCGTTGGCCCCAAGAGCAAGTTCCGTTGACGGATCGCGTTCTGAGATGATACCGTGCAGCATCCACCCCAGGTTTGTACGATCATGATGCAACGTTCCAAGTTGTCCCGACGGGCGTACGCAACGCTGTTTCTTTTCGCTTCGAGTGTGGTCACGTTTGTCCCGGCGATCGGTTTGGCTCAAACGCCACCTGCTGCGCCGAACCCCGAGGTTGCGCCACCTGCTGCTGCGCCAAACCCCGAGGAGGATCCGCAAGCTCGCGCGGCAGCGCGCAAGAAGAGCGGCGATGAAGCCATGGAGGCGTTTCACTTTGCGGATGCGCTTGCGGCGTACAGTGATGCGTACGCGGTCACGAACAACGTCGCACTGCTCTACAACATGGGCCGAGCGCTCGAAGCGCTGAACCGTTTTCCCGAGGCGCTCGAAAAGTTGACGGCATTCGAGACGTCGGCGCCTGCGGAGCTGAAGGCTCGCGTGCCGCGCCTGGTCCCGCTCATTGCCGATTTGCGTAAACGTGTTGCAACGCTCGTCATTCGTACGAATGTCGCTGGGGCTCGCATTTATGTTCGAAGCGTCGTCGTAGGAAAATCGCCTTTGTCCGCGCCGCTCGCTTTCGTTGCGGGTCCAGCGGACATCGAAGTCGACGCGGAAGGGTATTTTCCCGCGAAAAAAACCCTCGACCTAGCCGGTGGTACGGAACAAGCGTTGTCGTTCGATTTGTTTTCTCGCGAGACCACTGGCGTGCTCGTCGTGCGAGCCACCGAAAAAGCAGCGGAAGTTTTCGTCGATGGTAAGCGAATTGGCGTGGCTCCTATCGAGTTGAACGTCGAGCAAGGCACGCATCGTATTGCCGTACGTCATCGCGATTTTCGTTCGTTCGAAACCTCGGCCGTCGTTCCGGCGGGGAGCAACAAGACGGTCACGGCCGCATTGCAGAACAAGTCTGTCGCGACGAAATGGTGGTTTTGGACGGGCGTGGGCGGTGTCGTTGCGGCCGGCGCCGCGATTACCTTTGCTGCGGTGACGGAGCGTTCACCCGATACAGGTACGATTGCTCCCGGCGTTCTGTCGACGGGCTCGATTGGTGTTGGCGCTCCGGTGTTGTTTCAGTTCTGAACGGTACGTCTAGAAAAACGATCGTCCAGACGCACGCCAATTCGCACGAGAGGTAGCGCGTCGAACGCGACGCATTGCTACAGCGATCGCTGCAAATAACGCTGTGGTTGGTCCCGTAGAACCACTGCTGTCGGTTGTGCTGCAAGTGCAGCCTTTTCCGGTTGACGGTGGATAGGGATCGGTTGTTCCAGACGAACTACTGCCTTCGGCGCCGCCCATGTTGCCGGATCCTCCTTTGCCGCCGACGCCGCCAGTGCCCCCAAAACCTCCAGCCCCTCCGACACCAGCGCCGCCGCCGCTGCCGCTGCTGCTGCTGCTTGACGCCGACATTTCGCACGCTCCATTAAAGCAAGCCATTCCGGCGCCACATTCGGCTCCATCGAATTTCACGATGTGTTCGCACCCAGTGTCGCTGCAGAGATCGAGCTTGCAGGGCATTTCCTCGAGACATGGGACGGGGGCCGGTTCGACGCAGGCGCCTGCCGCGGTGCATTTGGCCGGACCTACGTAGGCGAACGCATCGCTATTGCAATAGGGTGATTTACATGTCGAGCCTTCGGCGGCGAGGCCGCATTCTCCATCGACGCCTGCTCCTTTCCTGGCTGCGCTGCAAGCGTCGCACGCGCCATTACAGACAGAGTTGCAACAAAATCCGTCTACGCAGAATGTTGTTCCGGCATCCGCGCAATCGAGGGGCACGATGCAGGGCGTGGCTGCAAATGCTGGGAATGCAACCAACGAAGTTATTGCGAAGAGAATTGCAGGGAATTTGGCGGCTGTGGATACAAACGATTTTTGGGCTGGGGAGCAACGTAGGAATGTCATTTGAAGATTCTACTTATTCGCCTCGCCATTTCAACTGAAATGAGATAGCATGATCGATATGAATCAACTCCGTTTCGATTCTATCGGGCTGGCTCTACACGTAACGCTGGGCGCTGCTTTGATGGGGTGTCTCGACCCTACGCAAGCAATTGTCGACATTTCGACGGATAGTCCTTGTGCCTATGGAGTAGACACTGGAATATCTGCGGGATTACTCACCGATATCGAAGCACCGATCTACGACACGCGGACATCAACTTGCAAGGAAGGAGGGGAAATTGGTTCGATTGTTCTGGTACCACCCGAAGACGCGGACAAAGATGCTCCGTTTGCGCTGAAGGTGGTGGCGAGTCTCGGGGAGCCCCTCGAATCGTGTGTCGCTCCAGAGTATGGCCCGCACTGCATTGTGGCCCGTCGAGCGATGCGGTTTGTCCCGCAACGACCGTTTCATGTGCCCGTGCATCTCAGCCTGGCATGTGCCGGTGTGATTTGTCCAGAAAGCCAAACCTGTGTCGATGGTACGTGCCGTAATGCAATCGTCGATCCAAACGACTGCATCGGCGCGGGCACGTGTGAGCCCGATCCGGTCGACGTTCCTGCGTGGCAATTGCCGATTGGGGGATCGGGCTTGCATATGGCGCGTGATGTTGAAGTGGGCGCTGATGGTGCCGTCGTTCTGGCGGGGTTGTTTGATTCGTCCGTCCAAATCGGGGACGAAACGTACGTTTCGAAAGGGGGGACCGATGTATTCATGGCCGCGTATTCGCCGACGGGTGCCGTGAAGTGGTCGCGTTCGTTTGGCGGGCCGAGATTCGATGAAGTTTATAGGGTGACGATTGGTTCGGACGGCTCGATCGTCATGCTCTTTCAATTCGAGGAGTCGCTCGATGTCGGCGGTGGACCCATGTCGAGCGTGGGGAAAACGACTGATGTCGCGATTGCAAAATTCACAGCCTACGGAAAACTCGAATGGGCCATTCCGATGGGAGGACTCGGTGCAGAATATGCAAGTTCTGTGACGACCGATCGATTTGGCAACATTTACATTACGGGGACCTACGACAAACCATTCACTGTTCAAGGACAAACCGTTCCATCTTATGGAGCGACGGATACCTTCGTGCTGAGCTTTACGCGAACAGGCGAATTACGTTGGGCAAAAGGCATGGGAAGTTCTGGGTCGGAGAGTGCCGGGAGCATTGTCGCTGGCACAAAAAACGACGTGTATGTGGCCGGGCAATTCGGTGGAAAAATGGACCTGAATGGCGCGACCTCGGTGACGCCTGTCGGAGGCGGAACCGACGCGTTCTTGGCACGATATGATTCCTCGGGCGAGTTTCAATGGATCCGGACGCTTACATCGGAAGGCAGCGACGACCGGTTGATGGAGGCTGCAGTCCAGGGCGATCGCGTCGTGGTTACCGGCAAAATTAGCAAGACCGGTACATTGGGTGAAATGCCGGTGGACACCAAGGGTGGCGAGGGCCTTGTCGCGTCTTTCGACACATCGGGCACCATTCAATGGGTACGATTGTTTGCCGCGTCCGGGGTTGGCCAGGATATCGCGATAGCTGCGGACGGTGCCATTGTTATCGGAGGGAATACGAACAGTAGCGCGGTTTTTGGCAGCAAACCGATCACGGCGCCCGGTTATTCAAACGCTTTCGTTGCCGTGCTCGAATCCGACGACGGAACTCCACGATGGGCCAAGATGTTTCGCAGCTCGCAGTATTCGTATACCGTTTCCGTAGCCGCCGCCCAAAATGACTTCGTCTACGCCGCCGGTTGGTACGCCAATGATTTTGACAATGGCGTCGACGTGTGGACCGGACCAAGTCTGTTCGATGTGGAAGGTTTCTTGCTCCGCATCGCCCCTCCATGATCGTCGAGTTTTACCCAACGCGTACGATTCTCCTGGCACCGTGACCTGGATCGTGGATATCATCGCGCCGTGGTGGTAAATGACGCGGACGGTGCACCCTCGCCCGGAGAGGTGATCAACGGCAAATATTCAGTCATCCGAGTGCTCGGGCATGGCGGCATGGGCGTCGTCGTCGAAGCCCAGCATTTGAAGCTTGGGCAACGAGTCGCCATCAAACTGCTGCTTCCGTCGATTCGTTCGATGGCTGATATCACCGCGCGCTTCGAACGGGAAGCGCGGGCCATTGCGCGGCTAAAAGGGCCGCACGTTGCGCACGTTTCCGACGTCGATACCCTTCCCGACGGCAGTCCCTTCATGGTTATGGAGCTATTGCATGGCCGTGAAGTCGGCGACGAATTAGCCGAACGCCAAAAAATCCCCTATCGCGAGGCTGTCGGATACATTCTCCAAGCGTGTGCGGCAATGGCTGAAGCACATCGACAAGGTATCGTGCATCGGGACCTCAAACCGTCGAACTTATTCATTTGCGCAACGGATACCGGTCGAACCGTCAAAGTCCTCGATTTTGGAATTTCGAAACTCGCCAACGACGTCAATGCATCCGTGACCACCACAGCGTCGGCATTCGGCACCCCGCTGTACATGTCTCCGGAACAAGTTCGATCGGTGAAAGACGTCGATGCAAGGGCGGATATCTGGTCGCTCGGGGTCGTATTGTACGAGCTCATTACGGGCGAGGTTCCTTTTAACGGCCCTTCGGCGACCGCGATTTTGGCGTCCATTTTGACGGAAAATCCGGTTTACGTTTCCAAACGTTGTTCGGACGTTCCCAAGCCACTCGCCGATGCCGTCATGAAGGCATTAGAGAAAACAGCGAATGCTCGTTTTCACAACATCGTCGAATTTGCGGCAGCGATAGCGCCTTATGGACCTCCGCGAGACGATCCTAGTCTCGCCGCGATTGCCATCGAATTGCAAAATGCGCCGGCACGGAGTTCTTCTCGTAGTGGGCCGCACCCAGGCGTTCTCGTTGGTGTTTTCGTATTGGTAGCGCTCGTGGTTTTTGGTGGCGTGATGATGATTCGCACTCCGCCCCCGACTTCGCCGGTCACTCCAAGCGCGGAACCTATTGTGGCGTCATCGGCGGCCATATCGCCCAATCCTTCCTCGCGCGTGGTCCATGTTGAGGCGGTCACTTCGACGCCGGCGAATACTGCGTCAAATATTGCTTCAGCGGCACCGCGTAAACTGGCGGGTTCGTCTTCTTTCCATGCGGCGCCCCCGCCTGCGCCGAAAGCTACGACGTCGACCAATCCCAACTATCTTTGATGGCTCGAGGCCTCGAAGCAATCGCAAAAACGTGAGCTTTTCACCGCTGGAAGCACGCGTTCGGTCAGCCACAGACGACGTGCTCAACGTCGCCGGTCATCGCATGATTACGGAGAAGCCGTTTTGCGAGGTCCCCGCTTCGGGCGTAACGTTCAGGGGTGTCAAGACGCTCGACGTCGCATGTCCCCCTCGTGTTGCGCTCCAGAGCGAGTCTGTCTTGGAACATGCACGGCCCATGCTTGCGACTCCGTATCGATTTTATTTCGTATACATCTTCCACGAATCTTCTTGACGACATCGCTCGACTGCGTCAAACCACGTCGTGCCATGACCAACCCGGACAACGGCGGCGACCATTCTGCGGACGAACCTCACCCGGTTGCGGAATCGGAAGATGCATCAATACCGCATGATGCGATCTTCTTCAAAATACTCTCCAAACCCGAACATGCCGCCGCAGAACTCAAATGCATTTTCCCATCGGCACTCGTCGCCGCCATGGATTGGAGCACGCTCCAGCCTCGACCGCTCAGGTTTGTCGATGCAAAGCTCTCTAGTAAGTACGCCGATGTCCTGTTTTCCGTAAAGATTGCGGGCAAAGAAGCGCTCATTTATATCCTTTTCGAGCACAAGAGCGTGGCGGACAGGTGGACGCTTCTGCAACTACTCG
>JANORL010000591.1:0-2601 GCA_031415295.1 Polyangiaceae bacterium
GCTGAATCGAAACCCGCACCGGAGCCTCGAATACCAATACCTTATCAAGTAGATATCGGCGTAACGCCTTCACAGTCGGATAATCGAAGAGCAACGTCGCCGGCAATATTTTGCCTAAACGCGCCGATATCGCATTGCGCAATTCGACGGCCATGAGCGAATCGAGCCCTAATTCTTGCAGCGGTCGATCCTCAGGCACATCATTGGGCGAACCAAAGGACAACGTCTTGGCAATGTCGGCTCGAAGTGCGGCGCCGATTTCCGCAGCTCGCGCCGGGGCATCGAGCGCCACGAGTTTGTCACGCCAAGGCCCACTTGCCAAACGGGAAACATCTCGCCGCTTTGGCGCAACCAATCCACGCCACAAAGGTGGCACGTGATGATTCCATGATTGTTCGAGCGCACGAAGATGAATGTCCGCCAGGAAAAACTCGGGTTCGCTGCGTCCAAGTGCGTTGCGCAAAAGCTCGAGCGCGTGCACGGGATCGAGTTGCCCCATCCCCATTCGCGAGATTCGAGCTTGTAGCGCGGCTGAAAGCTGCGTGGCCATTCCGCCTTCGGCCCACGCGCCCCATTGCAGACTTTGCGCGGGCAAACCTTCCGCTTGACGAACATGGGCAAGCGCATCCAAAAATGCATTTGCCGCTGCATAGTTGCATTGTCCTGCACTTCCGAGCACCGAGGTGACCGAAGAAAACATGACAAAGAAGTCGAGCGGCAAGTGTCGCGTGAATTGGTGCAAATTCCACGCTCCGTGAACTTTCGCTGCCAATACCCGGGAAAACCGTTCCGGCGTTTGGTCGGTAATCATTCCGTCGTCGAGCACGCCAGCCGCATGAACGACACCTCGCAAAGGTTCGTCCGGGTGAATGCTGTCCAGAAGCGCACGTATTGCCAATGCATTGGCGGCATCGGCTTGAGCCACCGTGACGTGAGCTCCCTCGACTCGCAATTGTTCAATTTCGGCAAGCTTTTCGGCGCTGGGGGCGTTGCGGGAAATCAGCACGATATGCGCAATGCGGAGCTCACGCCACAAGAAACGAGCAACATGCAGCCCCAATGCGCCGAGTCCCCCCGTCACGACAACCGTGGAATTGGGGAGCATTGCTTTTCGAGGTGCGGCGCGAAGAACGAGTTTTCCGATGTGCCGCGCTTGGGCCATGTAACGGAATGCTTCTTCTGCCTGCGTAATGCCAAAACCGTACACGGGCAATGGCGACAAGATGCCCGCTTGAAATGCATTCACAAGGGCGTGAAACATTTCATGAATGCGTTCGGGACCGGCGTCCATCAAATCGAAGGCGCGATAACGTCGTCCAGGATGACGCATTTCGAGAGCATCCGCGGCTCGAACGTCTGTTTTCCCCATTTCCAAGAAACGACCACCTGGTGACAAAAGCGCCCAACTAGCATCGACGAATTCGCCAGCAAGCGAATTGAGCACGACGTCGGCATTCCCGAATTGGCGCGCAAAGTCGAGGGTGCGCGAATTCGCAATCTGTTCGACGCCCATCTTACGCACAATGTCCCATTTCGATGGACTTGCCGTTGCCAACACCTCGGCCCCAATATACTTGGCAATTTGAACGGCAGCCATACCTACACCGCCGGCTGCGGCATGTACCAAGATACGTTCACCGGCTTTTAGTTCACCCAAATCGTGCAATGCGTACCAGGCAGTCAAGAAAACGACGGGAATCGTTGCCGCTTCCGCTATCGTCACGCCTTTCGGAATGGGAGCGGCCAAGCGGGAATCCACGTTGACGAATGAACCAAACGCAGCAGGCGCCAATGCCATGACCCGATCGCCAACAGCAAACCTTCGCGTGCCTTCACCTAATGCCGTTACGACCCCCGCGCATTCATTGCCGAGCGAACCGGCATTACCAGGGTACATTCCGAGGGCATTCAAGACATCCCGGAAATTCAACCCCGAAGCATGCACTTCGATTTCGATCTCGCCCGCTCCAGGAGCTGTTCGAGGAACCGATTCGAGGTGCAGATTCGACAGCTCGCCTTTTTGGGAAATGGCCAGGGAGTGCGATTCTCCTTCGGGGACACGGATCCCTTTTGGCAACTTCGCTTTTGCCAAACGGGCCACAAATCGTTTTCCACTGCGCCAAGCAACTTCGCTTTCATCGTCAGTGGAGAAAAACTCGGGCCACCAAGCAATCAAATCCTGGCTTTGGGTGACATCGACGAGTTTGCATCCCAATTCCGGATGCTCGTTTTTCACGACACGCCCGAATCCCCAGAGTGGCGCCTGATCCAGCATGACCTTTTCACCCGGACCCACCTCGACCGCGCCATTCGTCACGAAATGCAGACGCGTGGACATGTTTGCGCGCGCGAGGGTTTGAACGACCTGCAATGCCGCTGCGAGCTGGCGCTCCACGTTTTGCGGAATGGAATTCTCGTTTGTCTCGCCCGCCTCATCGAAGAGACAAACCACACCCGCAAATGATTCCGAGCCGATCGCGTCGGACAATTGCTCGACGGACGAGAATCGACACGGAATGTTGGAGCCTGCGAATTGCTCCTGTATCTGTCGCGCGAAAGCAGACGATCGGCCCACGATGAGCCATGCGCCACTCGATGCCG
>JANORL010000592.1:0-8514 GCA_031415295.1 Polyangiaceae bacterium
AGCCTTGGCGGGATCGGTATTCGCCAAATTCTTCGCATTGGTGTGTCCGTACCCCCAATCGTCGGTCCCCGCAACCGCGGTGAAGTGGCTGAGTTCGTGGATGAGCGTGCCAGCCTTTGAGTCGGTTCCGCTGAGAGGCGCGGTCCAGAACGCCTTACACACGTAGATGTCGTGCGGTTGGTTTGGAAAGACATACGCGTAATACGTCTTCTTGCAGCCGCAATCAACTTTCACCGGCTTGGTGTCGATAGCGTTCTTGATGGCCGTGAAATGGGTCTTGGCCAAGTCCCAACGTGCCGATGTGTACACGCCAAACCACGTCGTATAACGCAGCGAGGCCGAAGACGAACCGCCAAAGTAGAGTGCGGCGTTATTGGCCATCGTGCTGGCAGCGCTGATGGCCTGCGTGACGGTGTTCGACTGATCCACTGTGCACTTGCTAAAGGTCAAGCCGCTGGTTCCACCAATCGCTGAACTTGGCGCCAGCTTTTCTGGTACGGCATTTGTGCGACCCATGATCCACAGGCCCACCTCATTCGAGCTGAGCGTCACGATTTCTTTCGCCCCATCACGGAGAAAGCTGCTGTTGTATTTGATTTTGTAATCGGTCCCTTTCGAGAAATCGTAAAAATCCGAAAGGTCCACATCACGCGTGACGCTCTTGCCCGCCTCGAGAACGACGAAATCGCTAGCCACCGGTGCCGGGCGCTTGTAATGCGGTCCGACGAATTCAACGTCTTCAGCGCCACGCGTCACGGCGAAAACATCCTCTTCGAGTTCCCCCGCCGGTGCGTACCACGACAAGATTCGAACTGCGTGGTCCGAATCATTCGTGAGCGTAACTTTGACCATCACGCGTTCGGCCGAATTCACGTCAGAAAAATGTCAGAATGGGCAGGTGTCCGGACAACTCGCCTGCAAGCACGCCGTCATGTTCCCGAAAGCGGGTTCGCTCATCGGATTGAGTTGCGCGCAGACGTTGATGCACGAGCTAGTGCCGCAATTCTGCCGACAGTGCGCATATTGGAAGCAGTCTTCGACCGCGAAACACGCAACGGCCACGTCGCAGCAGCTGGCCGCGAGGCACTCGAGGCAGTCGGGCGTGTATGTCCCCGCGAACGGTTCGCAAGCGCCAGCGTCGATATCGGATGGGCCGATAAAAGGCCGAGGGACCAGGCCCTTCGGGTTTGCCGCAAGGTTTTGGAGGAACTTCGCCGCTTGCGTACGCGCGGCGGGCACGCGGAAAACGACGAAATGGCCGTCGGTCCCACCCGGCGGGGCCCACTGAGCGAGAATGCCCGACGCCGCTCCATTCGCGAGATTACCCAACAGGCCACCCGCCGGCACCTCTATGGGAGTCGGCCCGCCCCATGCGAGCTGCGGAATGTCATACGTGGCAGGGAGCTGGAGCGGAAGGCCCATCGATATGGCGTGTGCCTCAATGCCAGCCGGTGGCGCATACTTGTCGCCTTCGCCGTCGGAGCTGATGCCCTCGGTCATGTAGACGCTCTTGGGCGCGAAGCCAGCGCGCGGCTCGAGGGTCTGGAGCCGCGCGTAGTTAATGGGATCCACGACGTCGATAAGCGACTGGACGAGCGACATACAGGGGTGGAAGATGTCGAGTTCGCCCGCGTTCGACGCGTCAAACCCGAGCAATGCGCGTAGAAGGTTGGACACGCTCGGCTGAGGCTCGGTTTTTTCGAGCAGGCCAATCGTGATGATTGCGCCGGCGCCAGAGAAGACCCCACCACGCGCCGCGGGATCGACAGCGGTGAAAAGTGGCCCGTTGAGCCCACCCTGCGAGTGGCCGAAGAACATGAGTTTTGTCGCATCAAATAAGATATCGGCACCTGTCGTCGACACCGAGGCCGGCACCACAACGTGGCTCTCCGTGAAGAGCCGTGCCCGCTGGACTTCGTCGATGGCAGACTGACGGCCATTGGTGCGGGCGGCGACCGGGTTCTGGAAATTATAGAATGTTAGCCCAATCTGGGTTTCGGTGGCGCCTGGCAGCGAGCCGGGGCGCGTCCCTTGAAAGATCTGATCGACACCCATGGTCGCGAGGCAGCGTGCGGCTAGCGCTCGGGCGGTGCCGTCGTCGATGTAGCTCTGCCAATCGCCCCCAGTGCCATGCGCGTAGAGCACGATCGGATAACCCGAGGCAGGCATCGGGCACGATTTCGCCGCCGGCACCGTCAGTGAGAAGCGCAGGTCAGAGACGCTCTGCACGACGGGCAGGCCCTTCTCGAACATGAACTGTCCGCCAGTGCCGAGAAAGGGGAGCGTGCCGGCCTGGTAGTTCGGCGAAGGTCCGTACTGCCCCTCGTACTCGACAAAGGTTGCGTTCGAGGTCCCGACTTTCCACTTGCTGGCGGCAGCCGTCGGCGGATCCGCGGTCTTCGCTACGCCATCGCGCACCGCAATGAGCTCTTTTGTCGGATCTGCGGTGGTAAACACGGCAAGGTGCACGATATGCTTGCGCGCGACGCCAGCCTTTTCAATCTGGCCCACGGCCTCGGCAAGAGCGGTATTCGCAGCTTGCGCGCCCGTGCTGGGCGACTTCGTGCCGACGAGCATGGCCACCATCTCGCTCTGGCCGACCCTCGTGCCGTCTTTTTCCGCGCGAAGCGCCGACGTAACCACGAGTGCATACCGTGTATGGGGCCGGAGGGGGAAGCCTGGCGTTGGGATGAACGCGAGAGTGTTGGGGAGGTAGTAAAGGCCCTTTTTCGCATGAAAAGAGATGGAGATGAGCTTCCTCGCCCCGCGCTCGGGGGAGCTGGGGTCGACATCGAGGAGCTGCACGCTGGCGGCAGGGTCCTGCGTGTCCTTGGGCGTGGTGGGCAACGTGTCCGTGTCGATCTCGCCCGTGAAGCGAAGATAACCCGCGCCTGCTGGCGAAAAGCCGTCGACCTGACCGTTCAGTGAGTCGATGTAAGACGCCAAGATCCCGAGCGACTTCGGGTTGTAAAAGCCTTTGAAATGCGGCGATCCGTTCTCGAGGCGCAGATCGCTTGGCCACGGGTGGTCAAAGAAGGTCTCCTCGGCGAGCGCATCGAGCGACGCGGGCACCGCGTATATCGCGAAAACGCTCGGAACTTCCCCAAAAGGGTCGATAGAGCCATCCGTCCCGCGAGTGCCCGGACTGGGGGCACACCCCGGACTACCAAGGAGCGGCGCTGCCAATGCGATCGCGATCGCGATCGCGCCGAGGGAGACCTTCCAAGTCTTCATTGCCTAGAATCTCTCATACTTCGTGTCGTCTGTGCAAACAAATCGCCATTTTCGATCATTACGTATGCCGATGCGTGAAGGAAGTCATGGCAGGGCACCCCATCTTTGGCAAAAAATGGAATACGTGATCGTTTGCGGTTTGGCGGTACCGAAGGGCACGATGGAAGCGAAATGCTGGGGCTTATGGGTACCGAAGGGCGGGAAACTTGCATGATCGAACAAGTTGAGTTTTATTGTTCGAATGTCTATCGAATATCGCGTGCTTTGCCGCAAAGATCCTTCGGCATTTCTCGCCAATTCAGCGGAGTTCCTCGCGTGGGACTCGAGCACAAGGAGTGGCTCCTTCGGGGGCTTGACCTTCAACCTTCGCGATGTGGATGAATACGACCCGTTGCCGGATGCCAAGTGGGCAGGGCACGTCGTCGCGGTGCTTCACTTTGACGGTCACCATAACGACGATGATGAATATGACGCGTTCGAGGATTGGAGTGAGGCGCTGGCCGAGGCGAGCGGCGGCGCGATCTATTCGCCGATGTCAGGTCGGCACCTGTACGTTACGCGATGATCTCGACGTTGTGCCCTGTGCCGACGGATTCGCAGCGATGCGATCTTGCCAAACACCTGCAACGCGTATGGGTGTTTGGTGATTCGTAGCATTCACGTGTGTCCAAACGCGCGCGCATCTCACGACCTTTACTCCGTCAGGCTACCGACGTACGTACGCCAATCGTCTGATTCGGCAATGCGCTGAATCATGTGATTTCGTTCCAAAAGAAAACGCATGACTACGTACCCCGACCAACTCGCTTTGTTTCAGCCAGAATCGTAGTAACGAGGGCGGGTTGGACTGGTGGTAGAGATCAGGGGGTTTGAACCTAATGAACATCCTCTACGGCCTGATGGCCACTTTGATCACGCCATCGCGGCGCTCGCCGAACAACGCGTACGCTTCACCGATGTCCTCGAGCGGAAACGAGTGCGTGAGCAGCCCCGTCAGGTCCATTCGTTTGGTCTGGACGAGATTCATCAGACGACGCATACGCTCTTTGCCACCGGGACAAAGCGTCGTAACCACGCGATAATCGCCAAGGCCCGCGGCAAAAGCATCGTACGGGAGCGCCAGCTTTCCCGAATAGACCCCAAGACTCGACAGCGTTCCACCAGGTCGCAAGCAACGCAGCGCACTCTCGAAGGTCTGCGGAGTTCCCAGCGCCTCGATCGCCACGTCGGTACCACCACCCGTCAGGCGCTTGACCTCCGCAACAACGTCCTGATGCCGATAGTCGAGCACCACGTCCGCTCCCATCCTTCGGGAAGCCTCGAGCCGTGTGTCATCACTGTCGATGCCGATGATCAACGACGCTCCCATCAGCTTCGCACCAACCGTCGCGCATAAACCAATGGGACCTTGAGCGAAAACGACGACAGTATCCCCAATTCGGACACCTCCCGACTCGGCGCCCGACAGGCCCGTGGATGCGATGTCCGAGAGCAGAATGACCTGCTCGTCCTTCAGCTCGTCAGGAATTTTGGCCAGGTTTGCCTGTGCGTTCGGAATCCGCACGTATTCAGCCTGCGTTCCTTGCATCGTGTTGCCAAGACGCCATCCGCCAACCGCTTTGTATCCGTCACCTTGACCGCACTGCGACCAATGACCCGACAAACAAGCGTTGCACTGGCCGCAAGGCGTGATGGCCCCAACGAGCACGCGATCCCCAACCGCGTAACCCGTGACTCCCGCGCCCAACTCTTCGATGACGCCAACAAGTTCGTGTCCGATGATTCGGCCATCGTCGACCGGAAACTCGCCTCGAATAATGTGGAGGTCGGTGCCGCAGATCGTCGTGAGCGTCACGCGCACGACCGCATCGCCTACCCCTACGCGTGGACGTTCGACTTCTTCGAGTCCGAACTTGTTGGTGCCACGAAAAACATTCGCCTTCATCTTGATACTCGTCATCTTCAAATTATCATCACAAAGCACATCTCATGCCGACGTCCGCACGGCGGAAGCACGCCGAATTTTTCGACGACAGGCGCAAACTAACTCTAGATCCAGCAATCAAATTGAAGTACCAACGCTTCAATTCGAATGAGTGAGATGCGCGCAAAAGACTTGGATCAAGCTCAACTCTTGGCTCTGGATCCCGAAGGCGGTGTCATTCGGTTCGCAGGACAACGGGCTGTTCTCATCGACGCGGTCGCGATGGGACTACTCCGAAAGTACCTCGTCGAGAATTTTGGCATCGCGGGGGCCCGTACCGTTTTCACGCAGTTCGGGTTTGCCCACGGCTGGCGAATGGCCGAAGCGATGGGGGCTGACTTCAAGTGGACCAGCGACGAAGACTGGCGTCTTGCAGGTACGAAGATCCACGCGCTAGGTGGACTGTTTCGCTTGGAGTCGGCGAGCATGGATCCTCTTTGCAAAGAAGGATCGATGATCGGCGCATCTTACGAAGCCGAACAACACGTCGTTCATTTCGGTCGCGCCGAAGCGCCTGTGTGCTGGACGATTTGCGGCTTGCTCAGTGGTTATCTAAGCCGAACGACGGGCAAGGACATCTACGTCCTCGAAGATCGTTGCATCGCCAAGGGTGACGCCGGATGTCATCTTTTCGGGCACACGCGCGAGGAATGGGGCGATGCGCGCAACGAGGAACTCTGTTTTTTCGAACCCACGCACATCAAGGATTGTCTCGATATTTCGCTTCTGCACATCACCAAATCCCTGAAGCTCGCCGAACGAAAACTTCGCGAGATGCGGGCCCTCGTGCGAGTCGTGCGCGACGTCGCCGATCCGTTAGGAATCATCGCCAACAGTCAAGTGTTTCGGAAACTTATCGATCTCGCGCGGCGCGTGGCAAAAGTCGATGCCACGGTGCTCATCACGGGCGAGAGCGGAGCGGGCAAGGAGCGAATCGCGCAACTTCTCCATGACGAGTCCACACGAGCAGCAGGCCCGTTTGTCGCGGTCAATTGCGGCGCGATCACCGAGACGCTCCTGGAAGCCGAACTTTTTGGACATACGCGCGGAGCGTTTTCGGGCGCCACACAAGATCGCCCGGGCCTCTTCGAAGCGGCGAACGGTGGCACGCTGCACCTGGACGAGATCGGCGAGATTTCACAAAGCATGCAGGTCAAGCTCCTGCGAGTTCTTCAGGAACGAGAAATCCGGCGTGTTGGTGAAAACAAAAGCCGAAAAGTCGACGTGCGTATCGTGGCTGCGACGAATCGCGATCTCGCTCAAGAAGTTGCCAGCGGCGCGTTCCGGCAAGACCTCTACTACCGCATCAAGGTTGTCGAACTGCATGTGCCGGCGCTCCGCGAACGGCGAGACGATTTGTTGCCGCTTGCCCACGTGCTTCTAGCGGAGGCGGCGTTGCGGATGAAGCGAAAGATCGCTGGCATTTCACCACGCGCGGCCGATCAGCTTTTACGTTACGAATGGCCAGGCAACGTGCGTGAACTTGCCAATACGATGGAGCGTGCTGTCGCGTTGGCGAGTGGAAATCGCGTGGAAATCGAAGATTTGCCCGAAGAGATTCGGCAGGTATTTCCAAGGCCCGTGGCATCGAAAGGAACCGTTCGGCCGCTCGAGGAAATCGAGAAAGAATACATTCTTTTGGCGCTGGAGCTCAATGGGGGAAACCAGACGCACACAGCCGAGCAACTGCACATTGGAGCGGCGACGCTTTACCGGAAGCTCAAGAGTTACGGCAAGATTGCCGACAAGGCCTTGGTTCCGACGCAGCGTTCAGGTACGAGTGGAGTTGCCGTTCCTTTGTCAGGACAGCGGGAGCGTGCTCCACGTAAACGTGCGAAGTCTCGCGTGTCGGTCGATTCGGGCGGCGAGTCTGATTGACGGCGTGCTTTTATTCGTGGTGTTCGATGAGCGCGTCCAAAATTGAGCGAAAACGAAACGATGCACGGAGGAGAAAGACGTTACGCCTCGATGTCCACCGGCGTCCATTTGAACGATTTCACCTCGGCAGCCCGAAAGACGTCCATCACTTTGGGTGTGACGAGGATGCGGGGAAGCGAAAAGTCAGCATTGCGTACATTCCCATCGAAGCTGAAGGAGCCAAACCATTCCCACGTCAAGTTAAAGTCCTTCATTCCGACCAGATCTTCTTTGGTGTAGGGTTTGTTAGGGAACGAAACACGACCGCCTCGCCGACAAACTTTACAGAGATTCTGCTCATCGTCCGCGGTGAGTTCTCCGCGCATTGGGGGCAGCGTGTGTTCAATGAGGATTTGCTCCCGGTCAATGGCATTCCAAAAACCGACTTCGTCACGCGCGTGCACTTCGGCGAATGAAATTCCCGTGATCCCTGCATTGACCAACATCTTGCGTATGCGTGCATCGACGATGATGTGACGACCGCCCATGAGGGCGCGATGTTTGCGAATCGTTGGCAATTCTTTGCGTTTTACCCGTTGGTACCATATCTGCTTGGCGCCAGTTCCACAATGTGGGCAAGCATTTTTCAGATCGTACTTGGTACCCAGCTCCGAAGGTCGAGATGTCAACCATTCATTTCCGGCTGACATCTTCAAAAGCGGCGCAATTTGATAGTCCTCTTCGGAATATTCGACCGATTTGGTCGTCTCGACATCGGCCTGGATCCCATGCACTGCGAGCAGCTCGCACAATTTCGGGATTCGCTCGTCGCCTTCGTTAAACGTGACGTACACCAACAGACCCGGATGCATCTCGTTGGTGGTCGGGTCGAAAAGGTGAAATCCCTCGGTTGCGTACACTTCCTCTTGCGTACAGCCGACCAAACCCAGAATCTCTTCGGCCTTTTCTTGGGCTTGCCCTGCTTCGAACGATATCTTTACGGTGACGGTTGTTTTCATGTGTTTGCCCCGGTCGATGACCCGTCGCGCCAGCGCGTTTTCATTCCGCGATACTCAGCGGCGTCCATTGGAACGTTTTCACGCCCGCCTCGCGAAAGATGTTCATCACTTTGGGGGTGACGAGGACGTAAGGATTTGGGCGCCTGACACCTCGTCCCCTTTCTCTGTCTTCGGGAAAAAAGTGGCCAAACCATTCCCAGGTCAGGTTGAAGTCTTGCATGCCGACCAGATCTTCTTCGCGGTAGGGCGTTTTCGGGAAATCACTGCGCCCTCCGCGCCGACATACTTTACAGAGCTGCTGCTCATCGGCGGCCGTGAGTTCCCCGCGCATCGGGGGCATGACGTGTTCAATGAGGATTTGATCCCGCGCCACGCTGGTCCATTTGTCGTTTTTTAGCCGCGCTCGAACGTCGCCAAACG
>JANORL010000593.1:0-7265 GCA_031415295.1 Polyangiaceae bacterium
GTCGTCGAGTTCCTGTATCATAGACCCCTAGCATGGGGAAAGACAAACGCGAGAGGTTTGCGAACCTTCCCATGTGGATCGAGCTCTCGAACGCCTGCTCTCAAACGCCTGCTCGATGAAGCTTACGCCATCCCCCGCAATCTACCCGCTTCTCGCAATGCGCGAAACCTTCCCACCAATGATTCCGCAATGTTCGCGTTATCAAGCTCATAGCCATGCGATACGTCGTTCTCCTTCTGCCACTTGTCACGCTTGGGGCGTGCAACAAACCGGATACCGACCAGCCAAAACCGGCCATCAAGCCAGCTCCAGAAACGCAAGCAACGGCAGCAGCGGTCAAACCTACGGCATTGGTCACGGCCACTGCAATAGCAGGGATCGCTCCGCCTGCTCCCATAAATCTGCCGGCACGTCCCGGTCGTTCCCCGATGCCCACGCTTACAGAATGGAATACGCAGCAGAAAGAAGTGACGGTCAAGGGATCCACGGCATTAAATTGCGAAACCAAAATCGTCCGCGAATATCTACGCGTGAGTTGTAAAGGGAAAAATGACTCGGGTGGTACGCCGACGGATATCGTCATCAACAAGGGTGGCCATGGCGAGACCTATACGTACGTGAACGGGGGCATTACAAGCTTGGTCGTGCCGTATGTCGAGGGGACGAATTTCGAAGCGTATTTTGGATGGACGGACAAGGGTCACGACCTCGCCATTTCCTGGCCCCGCGGCAGCAAACAGCCAGATGTCGTCGGGGTGTTCAAAGGTGCCAAATCGCCGCTCAGCACGCACGACAAATCGCCACTCGCGGACAAACTCTGTAGTTGTCACAAGAAGGTCACGAATAGCAGCACTTGCGACAATTTGGTGGGTAGTGCGGACGTCGATTGCGATCGGACGTACGGCAATGATTGTGAAAAACTGCTCGAATGTTCGCGCGGCGAGCCCTCCACTACGCCAACTTGCCTTCCAGGCTGGATCAATGCATACCTGGGCCGCTGCTTCCAACTATGTACGGACGGTAAAACGGCTTGTCCTGCCAAACATCATTGTGGGGATTTCGGTGACGTACGGTTCTGCGTAGAAGACGACTAAACGCAGAATTGCCCATAAAACCGTCCAGAAAAACTGAAAAATACGTTTGGCACGGTATGCGCATAACGCGCGCGTTTGCTTGCGTCCGAGCGTCATGCGGAATACGTCGAGGGATACCATTACGAACGACATCGGCCCGATGAAACGGTAATGCATCGAGTGGTGAGCGCGTATTGGTCATCATTTCGAGAGCGCATGCAGGCTTGACGTCACGTCGCAACTGGTGCAACTCGTCGCGCTCGCCGTTTGTCAAGGTACTAGCTGGCTTCCGCTGCCTTCACCCACGCTCGCAGAGCCGTCTCGGTGAGGTCGAGATTTTGTGCAGCTTGGGTGATGGTACGATCCCCAACTGCAAAGACGAACCGCTTCTGGCTTGAAATCATCACGGAACGCTCGTCGCTTCCGCCTTGCCATCGAACTCTCCTAGCGCACTTTCGTGATAAACGGAGTGTCCATGGAATCGGCGGAGGATCAATCCCAACTTCCCCCTTGACCTTTCAGCTCGTTTCGTTGGACCATGCAGAGCATGACTGACCATCGCGTTGCTGTTGGCGACGTTCTCGCTCGAAAGTATCGAGTCGAACGCGTTCTCGCGAAGGGAAACATGGGCGTTGTCGTTGCTGCGACGCACGTGGATCTTGGGCAACTCCTGGCAGTCAAGATGATGCTCCCCGACAAGGAGCAAACCCCAGAATTGCGTGAGCGGTTCATGCGCGAGGCGCGCGCGGCGGTACGCTTGAAAAGTCAGCATGTCGCGCGTGTGGTCGATGTGGGCACCGACGATCACGATGCGCCGTACATGGCGATGGAGTATCTCGAAGGCAAAGACCTTGCCGACACGCTGAAAACGAGGGGCCAGCTGCCATTCGATGAAGCGGTCGAGTTTGTCCTTCAGGCATGCGAGGCGGTAGGTGAAGCGCACGCGCTGGGTATCGTGCACCGTGATCTCAAGCCGGCGAATCTATTCCTCACGACCGACGTGTCGGGGGCGCCGTGCGTGAAGGTGCTCGACTTTGGCATTTCTAAGATGAGCGGCGCGGAGTTGACGCTCACGCAGGAGGCGCAAGCACTTGGGTCGCCGCTCTACATGTCGCCAGAAGCGATGGGTTCGGCAAAACATGTCGATGCGCGCACGGATATTTGGGCGCTCGGAATCATTCTTTATCAGCTCGTTGCAGGCCGGACGCCATTTCATGAATCAACAATGCCGCAGCTCCTCAATCGAATCTTGTTTAGTGCTCCGACACCGCTTGCAGAATACCGGTCGGATGCTCCACCGGGATTCGAGACCGTCATTCTGCGTTGTCTCGAGCGAGAACGGGAGAAGCGATTCGACAACGTAGCAGCATTTGCGGGAGCGCTACTGCCATTTACTCCGCCCCGAGCTCGTGTATATATCGAGCGTATATCGCGTGTCGTTGGCGTAGATTCGCCACCGATGAGCTTGCCAAACGGTATCTCGGATACGCACCCAGGGGAGCGGGGAGCGTCGACAGGATCGCGCGCGCCGGCGCCAATCGAGAGCGTGCCAGCCGCGGCGGGGGCGAGCAGTAATGCGGGATTCGTCCTTCCGTCGTCGCAGTCTTCGTTGGTTTTGCCACAAGTGCCATCACCGGTAAAACGATCGCGTGCGCCGTTTTTCGTGGGAGCCATTTTGGTATTCACCATTCCGCTGATTTTCGTTGTTCGCGCATGGACGGCGTCGACCAACGTTGTGCCGGCTGCATTGCCCGAAGCGGCTGTGATGGCTGCGTCTCCTCCCCCCGCGCCGGGTTCTGTCGTTTTACCGGTCGCTCCGGTGCAATCGCCCGACATCGTACCTGATGTGCCAATAGCCGCCGCGCCGTCGCCATCGGCTTCCATTGCGGCTTCGGCGAGTCACCCGCCAACAGCGGGTGCAACAACCAAAGCAACAACCAAAGCAACAGCAAAACCAGCGCCCACATTTTCGCTCGATGAACGTCGATGATTCATGAGATTTGGGATTTTGTCATTCTTGGTAGAACTTGTTTCGAGGGCTGAACGAATGCGATTACAATCGACTTGGTTAGGTGCGTTGTTCGTCGTTTCGTTGATTCCTCAAACGGTTCATGCTGGGCCTGCCGAGGATCGAGCAGCAGCCGAAGCGCTTTTTCGAGCCGGTCGGGCGCTCGTCAAACAAGCCAAATATGCGGAGGGCTGTCCCAAGCTCGAAGCAAGTCAAAAACTCGAACCTACGGCCGGCACGCTTCTGGCACTCGGAGATTGTTACGAATTGAATGGGCAAACAGCGAGTGCCTGGACGACATACAACGACGCGAAATACATGGCGCTCAAAGCCGACGATAAGAAACGCGCAGACGAGGGGCAACGGCGAGCAGGCCTTGTGGAGCTGAAACTTTCTCGAATCCAGGTCGATGTGCCTATGGAGGCTCGTATTGACGGATTCGAAGTGCGGCGGAATGGGAATACCATCGATCCTGCAATGTTCGGCGTGCCAGTGCCCATCGATCCGGGCAAACAGACCATTGAAGCGACAGCGCCAGGTCATGAAAAATGGGGTAACGACCAGGTGGTCGTCGAGGCGAAACCCGGCGTGACGACTGTGAGCGTTCCGGCGCTGGTGAAGATTTCGTTGCCCATTACCCCACCCGTAGAGAAGGACAAACCCGTGGTCGTGGTCAAACCAACGCCGGATGCCCGGCCTGCGGTATCGAGTGGATTCGGTACGCAAAGAATCGTGGGAATCGCTGTCGTGGGCGTGGGTGTCGCAGGCTTCATCGTCGGATCGGTCTTCGGGGGGCAGACTTTTTCGAAGGTGAACGATGCGGCCCCGTTTTGCAGTGCCGATGATCCACCGAAATGTACGCAACCTGGATTCGATTTGCATCAGCAGGCGAACAAGACGGCGATGATCTCGAATGTGGCGCTTGGTATCGGAGGCGTGGCCATCATCGGGGGCGTTGTGCTTTTTGCGCTTGCGCCTTCGCAGAAAAAAACGCCAGCATCGTCGGCATTTCAAGTGGTGCCCGCGGTAGGTCCGGGGCTGAGCGGAATCTGGTTTGGCGGAGAGTTTTGACATGTTTACGAATTCCATCATGAGATTCTCCGCAGTGAGCGGATTGGCGACGCTCGTCGGATGTCAGCTCGTCGCGGGCGTTCGGTCCGATGTGGAGCTTGTACCAGGCGGCGGTGGCGTGGCTGGCGCTGGTGGAATGGTTGAGGCCGGTGGAATGGCCGGCGCTGCGGGAATGGGCGGTAAGGGTGGCGCTGGCGGGGTCGGTGGAATGGCTGGCGCTGGTGGGGCCGGTGGAATGGGTGGGGCCGGTGGAATGGCTGGCGCTGGTGGGGCCGGTGGTGGTCCGAGCGTTTGCGCGACGACGCTCGTAGGCGCGGCGCGCGGCTCGGCAATTGCAATCACACCCGACGAAAACCGCATTGTATCCGTTAACCGCGACAACGGTTCGGTATCGACATTTTCCGTCGATTACACCGATGGACAGCCTAAACTCACCAAAGTCGCGGAACTCGATGTTGGCGCCGGCAGCGAACCTTGGCAGGTCGCAATCGACGGCTGTGGAAAACGCGCTTATGTCGTCCTTCGCAAGGATCAGAAAGTCGTCACGATCGAAGACATCGATACAGCAATGCCCAAGGTTGGCGCGAATGTCAATGTCGGCTCTGAACCCACGGCCCTCGCACTCACCCCAAACAATACGAAAATTTACGTAACCAATTGGGTCGACGGCACTCTTTCCGTCATCAACGCGGCCACGATGACCCCACTCCCGGCGATCGATCTCAATGCTTCGCTCGTTGGAACCGGGGTTCTCGGCACGATCACGTCACGTCCAGCACTCGCACACCCGCGATCGCTCACGATTACGAACGACGACGACGCTGACGACACCGACGAAAACGTGTACGTCACGGAATGGTTTGCCCAAAGGACGGGGCCGGAGACACTCGCCACGGCGGATACGAACAAGAAGGGCCTCGTCTACAAAGTATCGACGGCCAGCGGAGCAGTGAGCACGATTGATTTGCCGGCCATTACGGACACGGGTTTCCCGGACCATAACGGCGGCGTGACCGGGTGTTTCCCAAACCAGGTCGGCTCGATTTCGATCGACAATGGCTACGCCTTCGTCACGAGTACGTGCGTGTCCCCGAAAGGACCAATCGGCGTATTTACCGGAAAAAATTCGGGGAGCGTTTGCACGGTAGCGACGCAAGCAGCCGATTGCGGTATGGTCGGCGGCATCTGCAATTCGGGAACTCTCACGTGCGATCCCAACAATACGGACGTGAAGACGACGACGCACCCGGCGCTCACGATCATCGACCTCGGGACCGATATGGCGACGGAGACGATCGCCCTCGACAAACGCTTTTCGGACGTCGGTTCGACAAGGATGCCCCTCCTTCCCACGGATCTGGCATTTTTTAATGGCTTCGGGTACCTGAGTTCGCTCGGGTCGGACGCTGTCTACCGACTCGTCGTTACGGATGGAATGCTTATGTCCGTCGGTTCGGCGGTCAACAAATTCATTGATTTGCGCAGGCCCACGATGGACACGTTGCCGCGCACGCCGGTGGGTATCGTGACGGCCAGGACCAAAGCATTCGGGTTTGTCAACAATGCAGGTTCGTACGACGTCACAGCGATTTCGTTTAATATTCAGGGCATATCGGGTGATGGTGTAACCGACTTCCGCATTACGCAATCGTCGGCTTTACCTGCCGCCGGCAGCGCCAAAGACACCGTTTTGCGAGGCAAGCGATTCTTCAATACCGGTCTCGGAAGGTGGTCGCTGAATGGCGAAGCCTGGGGATCTTGCGCAGTATGCCATATCGACGGCCTGAGTGACAACGTCACTTGGTACTTCGCCCGTGGCCCACGGCAATCGACGAGCCTCGATGGGTCATTCGCGTCGGCGGACCCGACCGATCAACGTATTTTCAACTGGACGGCGGTTTTCGACGAAGTCGCTGATTTCGAAAATAATACGCGTAGTGTGTCGGGTGGCAAAGGCGCGATCGTCGACGCCATGGACAACCGTATCAACATTGCTGGCGAAATGCCGCCTCAACAAGGACTGCAAGGTTCCACCAACGAGGTGGCCGATCCCATGGGCGCGAGCGCTCATCCACATAGCGTTTTGAACGATTGGAAAGAAATCGAAGCATATATTCGCTCGATTCGTTCCCCACGGAGGCCATCGAACCTCGTGACAGCCGACGTAACCGCGGGCAAGGCCTTGTTCGCGGCTGGGCAAGGCAATTGCATTGCTTGCCACGGCGGCGCGAAATGGACGATCTCGAAGCGTTTTTACACGCCAGGAGATGTGCCCAACGCGGCAACCGCTGATGCGGCCGCGACGTCTCTCTCGAACAAGACGTGGAACGTCACATTGAATGGTTTCCCGGCAGCCTTGCAACCCATTGGCGGAGCCGCCGTTCCCATGAATGATGCGCGCATGCGATTTGGTGCAGCTCCCGCCACTGAACAACTGCAATGCATTCTCAGGCCCGTCGGCACGTTCAACGTCGGCCCCGCCGCCATCGGCATTCTTGAATTGCGCGCAGATATGACCACAGTCGCCCAAGGAAATGTAGATACCGGCCGGGGATACAATCCGCCATCATTGCTTGGGCTTCAGGTTGGCGCACCCTACTATCACGCAGGCAATGCACGCACGCTCGAAGAGGCATTCGATGCGATATTCGCCGCGCACCACCAATCCACCGTCGCCAATGTCTTCGTGCTCGACGGGATCAAACGTCGGCAACTGATCACGTATCTCCTATCGATCGACGAGAGTGAACCTACCATTGCCGCTCCGGCAAAAGGCGCAAGCGGTGGCGACATCTGCTTCTACCCGTAAGCCTCGCGTCACGACCCCTCGCAATATCAGCAGAATTCGGTGGCTCGTGTGGTTCAGGCGTATCCGCCATAATCGCCGCCATGAGCCGAATGACTCCCGCTTCTGCTTGAAATGGATGTTTTCCGCTTAAAAATTCATACGCGACGACGCCCCACGCGAATTGATCCGATCGGGCATCCGCTGTTTTACCTCGAAATTGCTCGAGTGACATGTACGCGGCGAATCGTCAAAAAAAGCCGAAGCCTCGGTCGCGAGGACGGTGAAACGGATCATGATGATATGGGAGCAACAGAGCTGTTTGTCG